>DAOLKH010000180.1:0-4651 GCA_035331685.1 Pseudomonadales bacterium | reverse complement strand
ATGCACCTGGCCGACACCAGTGTCGGCATCATCGGCGAATCGGCAATCGTCGGCGGTGGCATTCCGCTCGCCACCGGCGCCGGTCTCAGTGCCTTCGTGCGCGGAACGGATCAGGTGAGCATCGCCTTCTTCGGCGACGGCGCGGCGAACCAGGGTGTTCTGTACGAATGCCTGAACATGGCGGCGATCTGGAAGCTGCCAGTGATCTTCTTCTGTGAGAACAACCTTTACGCCGCCACCACGCCGATGCTCACGACACACGCGCAGCCCGATATCGCGAGGCGCGCCGAGGGTTTTGCCATTCCGGGCGTGATCGTCGACGGGCAGTCGCTCGATGCCGTCCACGCAGCAACATGCGAAGCGGTTGCACGCGCGCGCCGCGGTGAAGGGCCGACCCTGATCGAGGCCAAGACCTATCGTTTCGACGAGCACGCGATAGGCGTCTTCATGCCCTCGCACTACCGCGCGGCGGAGGAAGTCGAACACTACCGCCGCGAGCGCGACCCTCTGCTCCTGTACCGCAACAGCCTGCTGCAGGCAGGACACGCAGAGACCGAAATCGGCGAGATCGAGACGGCTGTGGAGCACGAGGTCGGCGAGGCAGTGGATTTCGCACGCAAGAGTCCGCACCCTGACCCGGCAAGCGTGTACGAGCACCTGTACGCCACCCCCATCGGCCAGCACGCCTGAGCAGCACGGAAACGCACCCATGGAAACGACCGAACTCACGTATCTCAGCGCGATCCTGGAAGCCGAAAAAGAGGAGATGGAGCGCGACCCCAACGTCATCCTGATTGGCGAGGACATCGCGCTCTACTCCGCCAGCGGCGTGCTCGGCAAGCTCGACGCGAAACGCACCTGGAACGCACCGATCTCCGAACTCGGCTTCTCGGGCATGGCGATCGGCGCCGCGATCACCGGGCTGCGTCCGATCGTCGACCTGACCATCGCCAGCTTCGTCTACCTCGCCAGTGACCAGATCATCAACCAGGCGGCCAAGCTGCATTACATGACCGGCGGCCAGGTACGTGTGCCAGTCGTGTTCCGCATGTCGATGTGGCATAACGGTGCGAATGCCGCGCAGCACTCGGATCGCCCGTACCCGATGTTCATGAACGTGCCCGGTCTGAAGATCATTGCACCGGCCACGGCGACCGACATGAAGGGCATGCTGAAGAGCGCGATCCGCGACGACGATCCTGTGATCGTGTTCGAGGACAACGACCTCTGGAGCAAGAAGGAACAGGTGCCCACCGATCCGGATTTTCTGGTGCCTCTCGGCAAGGCTGCGGTGAAACGCGAAGGAAGCGATGTAACCATCGTTTCGGTTGCGGGCTGCCTGCTGCACGCGCTGCCTGCCGCCGATCTGCTCGCCAAACAGGGCATTTCTGCCGAGGTGATCGACGTGCGCAGCCTGGTGCCGCTCGACAAGGAGACCATCCTCGCCTCGGTGAACAGGACCGGACGGCTGGTGGTCGTCGATTACGCGAACCGCACGCTGAGTGCTGCGTCCGAGATTGCTGCGATCGTCGCCGAGGAAGCCTTCGATGCGTTGAAGGCACCGATCCAGCGCGTGACCACACCCGACGTGCATATCCCGTTCAGCCCGAAGATGGAACGGCCGCTGTATCCGAACAAGGACAGGATCGTCGCGGCGGCAATCAGGACCATCCGCTGATTTCTTTCAGGAGAAAACGTCATGGCATGCAAGATCGTACTGCCCAAATGGGGCATGGGAATCAACGAAGGCACGATCCTGAAGTGGCTGAAGGCCGAAGGCGACATGGTGAGCGAAGGCGAGCCTGTCGTCGAGATCGAGACTGCGAAGGCAGTCGAGGAGTCACCAGCGCCCGAAAGCGGCCGCCTGGTGAAGATCCTGGTGCCGGTTGGCGAGACGGTGGAGACCTTCACGACGATCGGGATCATCGCCAACGACGGCGAGGATTACAGCGACCTGCTCGATTGAGAGCCAGCAGGCACGACAACACCGCCAGCGGAGGCAGGATCGATGGGTGAATGGGCAGGCAAGGTTTGCGTCATTACCGGCGCGGGCAGCGGTATCGGCGGCGGGCTCGCACGCCACGCAGCAGGACTCGGCATGCACGTGATCGGCACCGATGTCGACACGAGGGGCCTGGCAGAGCTGGAACGTGAGCTGCAGGCGCGTGGCCAGTCGATCGAAACCAGACGCCTCGACGTACGCGACGAGCAGGCAGTCGAGGAACTCGCACGCGAGGTATTCGCACACCACGGAAAGGTGGACCTGCTGTTCAACAACGCAGGCGTACTCGTCGACGGCAAGAGCTGGGAGCGCCCAATGCGCGACTGGCGCTGGAGTTTCGACGTCAATGTGTTCGGCGTCATCCACGGTATCCGCAGCTTCGTGCCACGGATGCTTGCGCAGGGCGCTCCGGGACGCGTGGTCAACACGTCGTCACAGGGCGGCCTGCTCGGTGGCGGCACGTTCATGGCACCGTATCAGGCGAGCAAGCATGCGGTAGCGGTGCTCACCGAAACGCTATACGCCGAACTGGAACTCGAAGCGGCACCAATCACCGCGTCCTGCCTGTGTCCGGGCGAAGTGGCAACGCATATCTGGAGTTCGGATCGCCTGCGACCCAAGGAGGAGCAGCGACGACTCGGCAGTGCAGCCGAACAGCAGTTCCACGATGCGGTTGCCGGAATGACCGAAAGCGGGCTGACACCCGATCAGTTCGCGGTAGAGGTATTCGCGGCAATCGAAGCCGGCACGTTCTGGATCGTCCCTTCAGGGGAGTTTTTCAGAAGCACCTTCCAGGCTCGCAGCCGCAGCATTCTCGAAGGCCTGCCGCCAGCCACGACGGCATAGGTCACACAGCGAGCCTGGTCTGTGCCAGGCATCCGCCCTCGGGTCCGATGGTGCGATCTGGCCCTGATCGATCCTGATGGTGCCCGGGACCGGAATCGAACCGGTATGACCTTGCGGTCGGGGGATTTTAAGTCCCCTGCGTCTACCTGTTTCGCCACCCGGGCGATGGCTGTCGCCAGGATCGTACAGGAAAATGAAAAGTTGGAGGCGCGGGTCGGAATCGAACCGGCGTACGCGGAGTTGCAGTCCGCTGCATAACCACTCTGCTACCGCGCCGAACAATCGTCCTGCATGCATCTCCCGCGAGGGAGATCGTAAGGATTGGAGCGGGAAACCGGTCTCGAACCGGCGACCTCAACCTTGGCAAGGTTGCGCTCTACCAACTGAGCTATTCCCGCGTACTGCGAAGGCCTGCGTATTCTAGTGCGTGAAGAGGCGCTGTCAACCCGATGAATACGCTCAATTCGCGGGCCCAGGCCGGTTTGCTGCAGCGCTGAGATCGGCCCACGCCGCACGCAGGTAGACCACCGCCGACCACAGCGTCAGCACCGCGGCAGCGCAGAACAGCACGAAGCCGCCAACCAGCCACTGCCCACGGACTCCGGGTTCCGCAGCCACCAGCAGGATGATCGCCACCATCTGCAGGAAAGTCTTGAGCTTGCCGAGCCACGACACCGCAACACTGGTCCTCTTGCCGATTTCAGCCATCCATTCGCGCAGCGCCGAAACGAGAATCTCGCGCCCCACCACGACCAGTGCCGGCACGGTGAACCACGCGCTATCGAAGCGGCTCACCAACAGCACGATCGCGATCACGACCATCAGCTTGTCGGCAACCGGGTCCAGAAACGCTCCGAACAGGGTCGACTGATCCAGCCGCCGCGCCAGGTAACCGTCCAGCCAATCGGTGACCGAAGCCAGCACGAATACCGCCGCCGCAGCCAGATAACTCCAGGTGAACGGCAGGTAGAACAGCACCACGAACACCGGGATCAACGCGATGCGAAACAGCGTCAGTGCATTTGGAATATTCATGAGCGCCTCGGCAGAGCACGTGGCGCAATTCTATTGCTTATGGAAGGCTCCATAAACATCTTCGGCGATCCTGCGATCGATGCCGGGGACGCGCATGAGTTCCTCGAGGCTCGCATTCTCGATGCCGCGGATGCCACCGAAATGACGCAGCAGCTCGCGCCGCCGCTTCGGCCCGACCCCGGGAATCTGCTCCAGCGCCGACGCGGTGCTTTTTTTTGCACGTCGCTTCTGCAGCGCTCCGATCGCAAAGCGGTGCGCCTCGTCACGCACACGCTGGATCAGATGCAGTGCACTCGAGTCGGGCGCAAGCACGAGTTCACGCCGTTCGCTGCCGACGATCAACGTTTCCAGCCCCGGTTTGCGCGTACTGCCTTTTGCAACCGCAACCACGGTGAGGCCCTGGATCTGTAGATCCTCCAGCACTGCCAGCGCCTCGGCCAAGGCCGCGGTAGGTGCCATGGATCGCGCCAACATCAGCGCCTGATGACTCACGGCGTCGGCTTCAGCATTCTTCAACATGCGCACCAGCGGCATGGCAAGACGCGCCAGGGCAGTGGCCTGCAGCGCGGGCTCGTTGGCGGATTCAAACAGCGCCGCCGCACGCCGAAGGGTGGCGGCCGCCTCCTCCATCAAGTTGAGCAAAAAGGATTGCTCGGCCAACGCCATCAGGATGCGCCCCTGCTCGACAGGCGTCATGCGCACCGCGTGAGTCAGGGCACGCTGGTAGTTGTCCACTGCCTCGCGGCGCGCGCCACGCCGCACCGCTTC
>DAOLKH010000179.1:0-4672 GCA_035331685.1 Pseudomonadales bacterium | reverse complement strand
CGGACGTCTGCAACACGCGCACGCCCGCGTCGCGGTAACGCGCCAGCACCTGCGGATGCGGATGACCGAAGCGGTTGTTGTGACCGGCAGAGACCAGCGCGATCTCCGGAACGACCGCCTGAAGGAACGCCGCGCTGGAAGAACTGCGGCTGCCGTGGTGCGGCACCAGCAGCACATCGGCCTGAAGCAGCGCAGGGTCGTGCGTCAACAACGACGATTCGGCTCGCGCCTCGATATCGCCTGCGAGCAGGAACACACGACCGGATGCTTCGATGCGCAGCACGCAGGAGCCGTCGTTGTCGCTGGCGACAAATCCCGGTGGCGGATGCAGCACACGGAATTCCACCCCCTCCCACGTCCACGCTTCGCCACGCTCGCACGGGCGGGCCTGCACCGTTGCAGACAGCGACGCACCAAGCACATCCGATGCCGGATACGTCGCCAGCAAGCCGCTGACACCACCGGCATGGTCGGTATCGGCATGGCTGAGCACCAGGCGGTCGAGCGTGCGCACCCCTGCAGCGCGCAGCGCACCCGCGACGATCGCGCTGCCGGCATCGAAGCGTTCGCTGAAACGCGGCCCGGCGTCGTAGACCAGCGTGTGCGCCGCAGTACGCACCAGCACCGAGGTACCCTGGCCGACGTCGAGCATCGTCAGTTCGAGTGCCGACGCGTTCTGACGCGCAGGCGCCAGCAAGGGCAGCAGCAGTGCCACTGCCGCAATACGGCCCGGAAAGCCGCGCGGCAGCACCAGCCATGCGCAGCCGAGCGCGGCCAGCATCAGCCGCCAGCCATCGGTTGCCAGTGGGATGGCTGGCAGTGAACTTCCTGCGCGTGCGGCGAAGCGCAGCAGGACATCCAGCAGGTCCAGCCCGAGCAGCGCCAGCTTCAGTGGCAACCACGCGACGGCATCACCCGCCGGCAGTACCAGGCAACCGAGCAGCGCGCTCGGCACGATCAGCAGGTCGGTGAGCGGGATCGCGACCGCATTCACCAGCGGTGCCAGCGGCGCCTGCGGCAGGCCGAGGAACAGCAACGGGCACAGCAGCGCGAACGCGACCACCAGTTGCGGACGCCACAGCAACTCGATCCGCGAAGGCGCCGCGACGCGCCCGCCGTAGGCGAGCAGCAGCGCACCCACCGTGATGAAGCTGAGCCAGAAACCACTCTGCAGCGCCGCCAGCGGCTGCACCAGGAGCACCGCCAGCAGCGCGCTGGTGTAGGCGAGCCACGGCTGCAGCGTACGCTCGCGCAGCGCGTACAGGAATGCGATCGTGACCATCAGCAGCGCGCGCTGTACCGATACGCCCATGCCGGCGAGCAACGCATAGGCCAGCGTCGCCGGCAGCGCCGCCAGCACGCCCCAACTGCGTGCGGGCAGGTACAGCAACAGCCCGGGGATGCGCCGCACCAGGCCGGTTGCAAGCGCGATCACCAGCATCGCGACCAGCGTGATATGCATCCCGCTGATCACCATCAGGTGCGTGGTGCCGGTGCGCGCGAACAGCTCCCAGTCGGCAGGCGTGAAACGCGAGGCGTCGCCCAGCGTGACCGCCAGCAGCCGCCCGAGTTGCGGCTCCTCGGCGAAATTGCGTTCGAGCCGGGTACGCAGGCCGTGCCGCCAACGGTCGACTGGCGCTTTGCAGTCGGTATCGTCGAGCCGCCGGGGGTGCGACTTGGCGACGGCGTAGCCGGTGGCATCCACGCCCTGCCCCAGCAGCCACACCTGGTAATCCAGTCCGCCAGGGTTCACGAAACCGCGCGGTGAACGCAGGCGCAGGCGCAGCGACCACACCTCGCCGGGGGCGAACTCGCCAACGCCGTACCAACTGAACTCGACACGGCGGCCCTGCCAACGTGCGAGCGGTCCCTGCGCCTGCGGCAACGGGTCGAGGATGCGTGCGCGCAGACGCCACTGTTCCCCACGCTCCCCGAGGCGCCGCTGCGGCAGGCCCTCGATGCACACACGCACTGCCAGCTCGCTGCCATCGAGCGTCGGTGGCAGCGCACGCGCCAGCGTCTCGTGCCCACGCAGGGAGCCCCAGACCAGGCCGAGTCCCACACAGCCGGCAATACGCAGCCAGCGCCACGGCACGCAGACCAGTGCGACACTGCACGCCAGAATCGCCACCAGTACTCCGGACTCCGGCAGTACGGGCAAACGGCTGACCACGACGATACCGGCCGCGCCGGCAAGCATCCCTGCGATCACGCGAGGTTTTCCTGTCCCTGGAGAAATCGGCCGATCCACGTTCGCAGGCACCATCCCTGCGGGCAGCGCAAGCGCGACTACCGCAACGATGCCAACGCCTGAGGGTCGCGCGATATGCGATGATTCGTCTCATGCCACACCGTCTCATCCGCCGCCTGTTGCCAGGACCACACGCAATCCCGATGCGAATGCCGGTCGGCAGTGTGACGTCACGGCGCCAGCCGTCGCGGCAGGGCTGAGAAACACATGCCACGCCGGATGTTGCGTCGCATCCTGCCGCAGCCGCAGCACCTGGTCGCGCGACGCAGCCTGCGCCCGCTCGCCGCATTGCTGGATGACCCGGGCCTGTTCCATCTCAGCCGTCGCCCGGTTTCGCTGGCAGTCGCGGTCGGCGTGTTCGTCGGGCTGCAACCAGTGCCGATGCACATGCTGATCGCGGCAACGGCAGCACTGCGCCTGCGCTGCAACCTCACGCTGGCTGTGGTCTCGGTGTGGATCTCCAACCCGCTGACGCTGCCGCCGATCCTGTATGTCGAATACCTGCTGGGAACGAAGCTGCTCGGCCAGCCGGTTGGCCTGACGCTGGCGCATTTCGACGCGGATGCAATCGCAGCCGAACTGTCCGCGATCTGGCAACCGCTGCTGCTCGGCAGCGTCATCAGCGGCGTCACGCTCGCCACGGCGTGCTGGGCGCTGACCCGGCTCGCCTGGCGCATCACGGTGCAGGCGCGATGGCACGCACGCCAACGCCGCCGCCGATCTCACTCGTAGCGCAATACCTCGGCAGGCTGCATGCGCGCAGCACGCCATGAGGGATAGAGTGTGGCGACGAAACTCATCGCGAGCGCCACACCGCAGACCTGGGCCACGTCCCACCACGCCAGCGCAGACGGCAGATAGCTCACCGGATAGACCTCGGCCTTCAGGAACTGTACGCCAAGCACGCGCTCGAGCAACGCAACCGCATCGGTGATCCCGAGCGAAAGCAGCACGCCGGCGAGCCCACCGATCGCGGCTCCGGTCAGTCCGATCAAGGTACCCTGGACGACGAACACCCCCATGATCGCGGCCGGACTCGCGCCGAGCGTGCGCAGGATCGCGATGTCGCCTTCCTTGTCCTTCACGATCAGGAACAGCGTCGAGACGACGTTGAACACCGCGACCGCGATGATCAGGAACAGCAGGATGCCGATCATGTTGCGCGACAGGCGGATCGCCTCGTAGAGGTTGCCGTGGGTACGCGTCCAGTCGAGTGCGTACACCTCGATGCCGAGCCCCTGCACCACCTCGCGCTGCACACGCGGCGCGGCGAACAGATCCCGCACCTGGAAGCGGATGCCCTGTACCGTCTCCGGCGTACCGCGAAGGCGCATCGCGGTGCGCAGTCCGGTCAGCGCCAGCAGGTTGTCGACCTCGGTACCGGTGCGATAGATCCCCGCCAGCACGACCCGGCTGGTACGCGGCACTACCTGTCCCTGCGCATTCGTATCCGGCACCAGCAGCAGCAGGCTGTCTCCCACGGCGATCCCGAGCCGTCGCGCCTGCGACTCACTGACGATCACCCGGTCGGTCGAAGCATCCAGCGCCTGCAGACTGCCCGCCTGCAGATACGAACCGATCGTCGAGATACGCGCCTCCGCGTGCGGATCGGCGCCGTGCAGCAGCACCGGCATCACACGTCCGCGGTACATCAGCAGCGCCTGCAGATCGACGTACGGAGCCGCCGCGACCACTTCCGGATGGGCCTCGACCGCCGCAGCCAGGCCCTTCCAGTCGGCAAGCGGTGTCAGCGGCTGCAGCGACACGTGCGGCACCAGCGACAGGATGCGCTCGCGCAGCTCGCGATCGAAACCGTTCATCACCGACAGCACCACGATCAGCAAGGCCACGCCGAGCACCAGTCCGGTCGTGGAGACGCGGGAAATGAACGCGACCAGCGCACCACGGTGCGAACTGCCCGCATAGCGCAGGCCGATCCGCAACGCGAGACGCCACGCGGCACCCACTCAACGCCCCTCGTGCAGGCGGCCTTGCGCCAGCGTCAGCACGCGGTCCATACGCCCCGCGAGCTGCGGGTCGTGCGTCACGATCACGAAGCTGGTGCCCAGATCGCGGTTGAGTTCGTCCATCAGCGCGTGGATCTCGCCCGCGGTCGCCTGGTCGAGATTGCCGGTCGGTTCATCCATCAGCACGGCCTCCGGCTCGACAACCAGCGCCCGGGCGATCGCGACGCGTTGCATTTCGCCGCCCGACATCTCGTCCGGATAATGGTCTGCCCGCTGACTGAGCCCGACGCGATCCAACTCCGCTCGCGCCGGCGGCATCGCCTGGCCACGCGATCGCCCGGCGAGCAACAACGGCAACGCGACGTTCTCAACCGCCGTCAGCGTCGGGAGCAGATTGAAGAACTGAAAGATAAAGCCGAAGGTAGTGTTGCGCAAGTGATCGCGCTCACGGGAG
>DAOLKH010000178.1:0-4696 GCA_035331685.1 Pseudomonadales bacterium | reverse complement strand
TGAACTACGCCAACAGCGCGAAGGACAAGATGCGCGGCAAGGATCGCGCGATCCTGAACGACAACCTCGGCGACGGCTTCTACGACTTCCTGCTGGCGGCGCTGGCGCCGACCATCGCGCACTGCCGGGGCGGCATCTACGTGGCGATGTCGTCCAGTGAACTGGATGTGCTGCAGGCAGCGTTCCGTGCCGCCGGTGGAAAGTGGTCGACATTCATCATCTGGGCCAAGAACACCTTCACGCTGGGCCGGGCCGACTACCAGCGCCAGTACGAGCCAATCCTGTACGGATGGCCCGAGGGCGCGCAGCGTCACTGGTGCGGCGACCGCGACCAGGGCGACGTCTGGAACATCAAGAAGCCGCAGAAGAACGACCTGCACCCGACGATGAAGCCGGTGGAGCTGGTCGAGCGCGCGATCCGCAATTCGAGCCGGCCCGGCAACATGGTGCTCGACCCGTTCGGCGGCTCGGGCACGACGTTGATCGCCGCTGAGAAGTCAGGGCGGCAGGCGCGGCTGATCGAGCTCGACCCCAAGTACGTCGACGTGATCGTGCGCCGCTGGCAGGGCTGGACGGGCAAGCAGGCCAGCCGCGAGGCGGATGGTGCGTTTTTTGATCTGGTCGAAGATGGGGAGAAAACGTGACGGTGGGGACCGAGGCCCCCACCGGCTGTCTTGGGTTACAAGGCTTCAGCGGCCCCGGCAGTTAGCTTATGCAGCTACTGCGAAACGCTCATCGTTGGCGTTTAAGGATTTGCGCGGATTACGTCCGTCGCCTCTCGGGTTGCCTGCTCACCTTTGTCTGCCCTGTCGAAGCCGTGACACCCCCACCTAAACACACAATCTGATGTGCTTAGGTGGAGGCGGCGGGAGTTGAACCCGCGTCCGTCAGTCCTCTGCCTTCTGCTCTACATGCTTAGTCAGGTCTATTATCTTTAACCCCCCGCTGCCCGGCCGACAGGGCAATCGAAGTGGCGATCCCGGTGGGTTTTAACGCATCGGCCCCGGGCGAGCTTCAGCGCGATCCTGCGAGATATGACGCCTGAGTGCTCCGAAGAGCCCGGACGCGCAGGCGCGGCTCCGGTCAGACGGCACCCTACTGGGTATTAAGCAGCGAGTGCGTAGTTGTCGTCGTTGGCAACTATGGTTTGCAACTAAGGATTTACGAGACCAGTTGCCGTCTCGGCATGCACATCGGGTTTCGTAACCGGCGTCGAATCCAAAACGCCCCCATAAACTCGTGTGTCGTCGAACGCGGCCAGCTTAGCACGTCGCGTCGGCCGAGTTGGACACCCGTTGCGACGAAAGTTCACGTGCCTATTTGGCATGCCGGGACAGGCGCTGCTTCTGCAGTGCCCAGTCGCGGTCCTTTTCGGTCGCCCGCTTGTCGTGCTGCTTCTTGCCCTTGGCGAGTGCGATTTCGCACTTCACGAGGTGGCGTTTCCAGTACAGCGCCGTGCACACCGCGGTGTAGCCCTCGCGCTGCACCCCTGCGAACAGCTTCGCAAGTTCGCGCTGGTTCAGCAGTAGTTTTCTGGTGCGGTCAGGGCTGGTGACGAAGTGGGTGCTCGCACTCGGCAGCGGTTCGATACGCGCGCCGAGCAGCCATGCCTCGCCGTCCTTCAGCAGCACGTAGCTGTCCACCAGTTGTGCGCGGCCGGCACGCAGGCTCTTCACTTCCCAGCCCTCGAGCACGATCCCGGCCTCGAAGCGCTCCTCGATGAAGTAGTCGAATCCGGCCTTGCGGTTGAGGGCAATCGTGGAGCTGCCCGTTCCCGCCTTCTTCCTGCTCATCGTTTGCCCAGGCACGCGTGAAGGGGCGCGGATTCTAGCACGCACGCCAGTCGCGCCGGTTTGTGCCATCCGCTGCACAGGCTTTATAGTGCCGGCCGTCCACGCCAGCAGCCGACCCAGGAGAATGACTACCCGCATCGAACGCAGCGCTCTGCTGCTCTACCCCGCGCCCGCAATGTTCGATCTGGTGAACGATATCGAGTCGTATCCCAGCTTCATGGACGGTTGCGTCGGCGTCGAGGTGCTCGTGCGCACCGATACCGCGGTCGAGGCACGTCTGCATCTGGCGAAGGCCGGTATCCGCCAGAGTTTCACGACGCGCAACCTCATCGAGCCCGGGCACATCCGTCTCGAACTCGTCGAAGGGCCTTTCGACAGCTTCGAGGGTCTGTGGGGTTTCGAAGCGCTGCGTGACGACGCCTGCAAGGTCAGTCTGTATCTGGCGTTTCGCATGCGCAACGCGCTCGCCGGGCGTGCTGCCCGCAAACTGTTCGACTCGATGGCCAACACCCTGGTCGATGCGCTGTGCCAGCGTGCAAGGCAGGTCTATGGTGAGCGCTGATATGGAAAAGTGCATCCGCGTCGAGGTGGCCTATGCGCTGCCCGAGCGCCAGCGCATCGTCGCGCTCGAGGTTCCGCCCGGAACGACGGTGTTCGAGGCAGCGGAGCGTTCGGGAATCGCCTCGATATTCGACGGCATTGACCTGGCGACCGCGAAGATGGGCATCTTTGGCAAGGCGGTGCCGAACCCGCGCACGCAGGTGCTCGAAGACGGCGAACGCGTGGAAATCTACAGGCCGCTGCGTGCCGATCCGAAGGACGCGCGCAAGGCGCGGGCGCGCAAGGCGGCCTCAACCAGGGATTGAGCAGTCCTCAGGGTTCGTCAGTTTGCTGCGCGGCTTGCGTGTCGCCGGCCGCGGATGGAGCGAGCGTACCACTGATGCGCGCGAGCACGTCGTTCTCGAAGAACAGGCTGGCGCGTTCTTCCGTTTCGGGTTCACCGGCCCGCGCGTAGCGGTATACATAGTCCCAGCGATCGGGTGCGAAGGTGTCGATCACCAGCGGCGTGCCCATGACGAATCGTACCTGGCGCTTCGTCATGCCGGGTTTGAGCTTGTCGACCATGTCCTGCGTGACGATATTGCCCTGTGCGATATCGATGCGGTAAACACCCGGAAAACCGAGGCGAACACCGCCGCAACCGGCCAGTGTCATGCAGAGCAGGGCAACAACTGTAAGTCTTTGCATTGAAAAAACTGTTCCAGTATCGTGAAGCGCATCCTCGCGGGCGCATTCTCCCATAGCACTCGGGTGCTTTGCATCCCCGGGTTCCGTCAGGGGCCGATCGACAGGAAAGCAGTGATGGAAAGCAGTCGACTCAAGAAGGCCGGGCTCAAGGTGACGGCTCCGCGCCTGAAGATTCTGCAGATGTTGATGTCGCGCCCGCCGGCCAGCCAGCACATGAGCGCGGAGGACGTCTACCGCGCGCTGCTCGAGGCAGGAGAGGACGTCGGTCTCGCGACCGTCTATCGCGTGCTCACGCAGTTCGAATCGGTCGGGCTGGTCGAACGTCACAATTTCGAAGGTGGCCATTCGGTGTTCGAGCTTGCGCGCGGCGGACACCACGATCACATCGTGTGCGTCGATACCGGGCGCGTCGTCGAGTTTCACGACGACGGGATCGAAGCACGCCAGCGTGCGATCGTTGCCGAACATGGCTTCGAGCTGGTGGGTCACAGCCTGGTGCTGTACGTGCGCGAGAATCCTGCCTGACCCAGCCACGCGCCAGTGCGGATTCTGTGCGATCCGCGTTCGCAGAACCGTTCTAGCGTGCCGCCTCGAGCATCTCGCGTGCGTGCGCCGTGGTCTTGCGCGTGATCGTGCTGGCGCCGAGCATGCGCGCGAGCTCTTCCACGCGCTCCTCGTCACCGAGGTGCTGCAGCGCGGCAGCGGTCGATTCGCCGTCGCTGTGTTTCATCGCGCGCAGGTGCTGCGCGCCGCGTGCAGCCACCTGCGGCAGGTGCGTCACACAGATCACCTGAATGCGCGCGGCGAGCGTCTGCAGCAGCTTGCCTACCGCATCCGCCGTTGCACCGCCGATGCCCACGTCAACTTCGTCGAAGATCACCGTCGGTGTCGTCGCGCGGCTGGCGATGATGACCTGGATCGCGAGACTGATGCGCGAGAGCTCGCCGCCCGAAGCCACGCGCGCGAGCGCATCGGGCGCAGCACCGGGATTCGTCGTGACCAGGAACTCGATCTGCTCGGCACCGGCCGGTGCCGGGTCCGGGTCTGCCAGCGGTCGGATCGCCACGCTGAAGCGGCAGTTCTCCATGCCGAGGAACGTCAGTTGTTCGCCGACCTGCAGCGCGATGCGCCCGGCGGTCGCGGTGCGTGCGGCGCTCAGCTCGTCTGCCAGCGCTTTCCATGCGGCGCGCAGCGCGTGTTCCTGCGTCCCGAGTGCTGCGATGCGCTCGTCCGATCCTTGCAGCCCCTGCAGCTCGCGTTGCATCTCGTCGCGCAATGCCGGCAGCGCCGTCGCTGCAATGCGATGCTTGCGCGCAGCCGTATGGATCGCCGACAGCCGCGCCTCCACTTCGGCCAGCCGCTGCGGGTCGACTTCGAGACGCTCCGCCAGCGCCTGCAGTTCACGGCGCGCCTCGTCCACCTGGATATGCGCGGACTCGAGCAACTGGCGCGCGCTGTCGGCCCGCTCGCCGAGTTCGCCGAGGCCGTGCATCGTGGCGCGGGCGCGCCGCAGCCCCGACAGCAGGCCGCCGTCGCCGTCGCCTTCGCAGAGCGCGAGCACGGTAGCGATCGTGTGCGTGATTTCACCCGCGTTTGCCAGCAGGCGCTGCTCCTGCTCCAGCGCCTCGCATTCGTTCGGCATCAGCGCGAGTTCG
>DAOLKH010000177.1:0-4709 GCA_035331685.1 Pseudomonadales bacterium | reverse complement strand
GTGCACGGCGTACACGTACTCCACGCCTGGGGCATGACCGAGACGAGCCCGGTTGGCACCTTCAACTCGCCGAGCGCCGATTTTGCGGTGCTGTTGCCGGAGGAGCAGTGGCGCCAGCGCCTGAGTGTGGGGCGTCCGGTCTGGGGTGTGGAGGTACGCATCATCGATGCCGCGGGGCAGGAGCAGCCATGGGATGGCGAGACTTCGGGTTCGCTGCTGGTGCGCGGGCCGTGGGTGTGTGCGGGGTATTTCCGGGTCGGTCGCAGCGATTCGCATCGCGACGACGGATGGTTCGATACCGGCGATATCGCGGCCATCGACGCACGTGGGTACGTGACGATCACCGATCGTGCAAAGGACGTGATCAAGTCGGGCGGCGAATGGATCAGCTCGATCACGCTCGAAAACACGGCGGTGGCGCATCCAGCGGTTGCCGAGGCTGCGGTGATCGGCGCGCCTCATCCGCGCTGGGACGAGCGGCCACTGCTTTGCGTGGTGCTGCGTCCGGGTGCAACCGCAACGCGCGAGGAACTGCTCGACTGGTTCGATGGCAAGGTGGCGAGCTGGTGGGTGCCGGATGAGGTGCTGTTCTTCGACGAACTGCCGCACACGGCCACCGGCAAGCTCAGCAAGAAGGATCTGCGCGAACGACTGAAGCGCTTCCAGTTCGGCGATGGTCGATGCGACACTGCGACCGGGACAGGCACGGAGGACCCCGATGAGTGAGTTCAACCCGCCGCTGGCGGACATTGCCTTCGTGCTCGACGAGCACGTGCTGATCCGCGACTTCGCGCAACTGCCGGGGTTCGAGGAAGTGACTCCCGACCTGGTTGCGGCCGTGCTCGGCGGCGCGGCGCAACTGACGGCACAGGTCATTGCACCGCTGAACCGCAGCGGCGATCGCGAGGGAGCGCGTATCGAGGACGGTGGGGTCGTCGAGGCGGCAGGCTTTCGCGAGGCGTACCGGCAGTACATCGAAGGCGGCTGGAACAGCCTGCCGTTTCCGACCCGCCATGGCGGACAGGGGTTGCCGCAGGCGCTCGCCACCGCGGTGCAGGAAATGGTGCAGTCGGCCAACCTGGCGTTCAGCCTCTGCCCGTTGCTCACGCAGGGTGCGATCGATGCACTCATGCAGCATGCCGATGCCGAACTGCAGCGCATCTACCTGCCGAAGATGATCGCCGGCGAGTGGGCCGGCACGATGAACCTCACCGAGCCGCAGGCCGGTTCGGACCTTGCGGCGGTACGGGCACGCGCCGAGCGCGAGGGCGGGCACTACCGGATCAGCGGCACCAAGATCTTCATCACCTGGGGCGATCACGGCATGACCGACAACGTGATCCACCTGGTGCTGGCGCGCCTGCCCGATGCACCTGCCGGCGTGAAGGGCATCTCGCTGTTCCTGGTGCCGAAGTTCCTCGTGAATGCCGACGGCAGCCCTGGGGAGCGCAACGATGTGCGCCCCGTGTCGGTGGAGCACAAGCTTGGCATCCATGCAAGTCCGACCTGCGTGATGAGCTTCGGTGACGGCGGCGGCGCGATCGGCTTCCTGGTCGGGCGCGAGAACGAAGGTCTGGCGTGCATGTTCACGATGATGAACCACGCGCGGCTCACGGTCGGGCTGCAGGGGGTCGCCATCGCGGAGCGCGCACGCCAGCAGGCGGTGGCCTATGCGCGCGAGCGTGTGCAGGGAGCGGCACCCGGAAGCGCTGCGCGCGTGACGATCGTGCACCATCCGGACGTGCGCCGCATGCTGCTGCAGATGCGCGCACTGACCGAGGCGGGACGCGCGCTGACCCATGTGGCGATGGCCGGGCAGGATCGCATTCATCGTGGAGATGATCCGCAGGCAGAGGTGCGCCTCGCGCTGCTCACGCCGATCGTCAAGGGCTGGTGCACCGAGATGGCGGTCGAGGTCGCTTCGCTGGGGGTGCAGGTCCACGGCGGCATGGGTTTCATCGAGGAGACCGGTGCTGCCCAGCATCTGCGCGATGCACGCATCCTGCCGATCTACGAGGGCACGAACGGCATCCAGGCGCTGGATCTGGTCGGACGCAAGTTCCTGCGCGACGGCGGCGCAGGGTTGCGCTCGCTGATCGCCGAGATGCGCGACGTTGCCGTCGCGCTCGACAACGGCCCGCTGGCCGATGTCGGGGCCCGGCTGGTGCAGGCGATCGCGGCGTTGCAGGACACCGCCGAATGGATCGCGGCAAACTCCGATCGCGACGGCGTGCTGGCGGGGAGCGTTGCCTACCATTTTTTGATGCTCGCAGGCACGGTCACCGGCGGCTGGCAGCTTGCAGTGGCTGCGCGGGCAGCGGCGCGGAGGTTGGCCGTCAGCGATGCGGACGATGCGTTCTGCACCGCGAAGCTGGTGACGGCGCGCTTCTACGCAGAGCAGATCCTGCCGCGTGCGCACATGCACGCCGAGATCGTGCTCGCCGGAGCCGAAGCCGTGATGAGTCTGGACGAGGCGCTGCTCGCGTAGGTCGGCACCGCTCTGCAGGTCGGCATTCATGCCGACAGGGCCCGGTCCCGTCGGGTTGAAACCCGACCCACGTAGGTCGGCATTCATGCCGTAGGTCGGCATTCATGCCGACAGGGCCCGGTCCCGTCGGGTTGAAACCCGACCCACGCAGGTTGGCATCGTGCCGACGACGCTGTACCACATCGAACTGGAGAGACGGCAAACATGACGCACTACGAACACTTCTATATCGACGGCGCATGGGTCGAACCGCTCGAACGATGTACGCTCGACGTGATTGACCCCTCGACCGAGGCGGCATTCGCGACGATCGCGATCGGCTCGTCGGCGGATGTCGATCGTGCCTGTCGGGCTGCGCGTGCCGCGTTTCCTGCCTTTGCTGCAACGACGCGCGAGGAGCGTATCGCTTTGCTCGAGCGCATCGTCGCGGTCTACCAGCGGCGCTATCAGGAATTCGCGGTTGCCATCTCGCGTGAGATGGGTGCGCCGATCGGACTTGCGACCCGCGCGCAGGCGGCGATGGCGGTGGCGCACTTCACGACCGCGATCGAAGTGCTTCGCCACTACCCGTTCGAGGAGGAAATGGGAGCCACGCGCCTGTTTCGCGAGCCGATCGGCGTGTGCGCGCTGATCACGCCGTGGAACTGGCCTGGCAACCAGATTGCCTGCAAGGTCGCTCCGGCGTTGGCGACGGGCTGCACGATGGTGCTGAAGCCGAGCGAGATCGCACCGATCGACGCGATCCTGTTTGCCGAGGTGCTGCACGAGGCGGGCGTACCGGCGGGCGTGTTCAACCTCGTCAACGGTGACGGCCCCGGTGTGGGCAGCGCGCTCGCTGCGCACCCGGAGGTCGACATGGTGTCGTTCACCGGCTCCACGCGTGCCGGCATCCTGGTCGCCAGGGCAGCTGCGGATACGGTGAAACGCGTGTGCCAGGAGCTCGGTGGCAAGTCGGCGAACATCCTGCTCGACGACGCGGACTTCGCGACGGTGGTGCCACGCGACGTGCTGCACTGTTTCAGCAACAGCGGTCAGTCGTGCAACGCACCGTCGCGGATGCTGGTTCCGGCCGATCGCGTGGATGAGGTTGCCCGCCTGGCGCGCGAAGCGGCGGCGCAGGTGCGTGCAGGTGACCCGCGCGACGAGGCGACGACGCTGGGGCCGGTGGTGAGCCGCCGGCAGTACGAACGCATCCAGCGGCTGATCCAGAGCGGGATCGACGAGGGTGCCGAGCTCGTCTGCGGTGGCATCGGCAGGCCGGAGGGACTCGAGAAGGGCTACCATGTCAGGCCGACCGTGTTCTCCGGCGTCGACAATGCGATGACGATCGCGCGCGAGGAGATCTTCGGACCGGTGCTCGTGATCATCCCGTACCGTGACGAGACCGATGCGATCCGGATCGCGAACGACTCGCCGTACGGCCTGTCCGGCTATGTCAGCTCGGCGGATCGGGGTCGTGCACGACGGGTCGCGCGAGCACTGCGCACCGGCATGGTGCATCTGAACGGTGCCCCACCCGATCTGGGCGCACCGTTCGGGGGCTACAGGCAATCCGGCAACGGTCGTGAGTGGGGAGCGTACGGTTTCCATGATTTCGTCGAAACGAAGGCAGTCATGGGCTATGCACCTGGCTGAGCGTGGCTGCGGTTACATAGGCTGTTGCAAAACGCTGCGCAGCACGCGGCGATACCGGCATCGGCGATCGAAGGCGTTTGCGACAGCATTTACTGATCCCAATCGAAACGATGGGCTTGCAGGAGGAACCGATGAGTGATGCCAGAGAGGCCCTGCGCGCGGGTTGGGACGCGTTGATCGCGGAGCTGCAGCGCGCGCGCGATGCGATCGACGATCCGGCACTGATGCCGCCACCGCCGACCGACCGCAACCTTGCCGAGGGTTACCGCTACCTGATGGGCTTCGTGCATCACGCCGTGGAACGTGCGTTTCATGAAGATGCGTTGCGACCGCAGTTTCGCAACGCGCTGAGCATCATGAACCGCAGCACCATCGACAATCCGGACGCCGTGTACTTCTACGCGCCGATCGACGGCAGGCGCAGCTATCGGCTGCGCGGCGAAATGGGCGATGCGCGTCACTGGAAGGGCGAACCGGCGACGGCGCTCGGTCGCAAGGCACCGCACTACCTGATCTTCGAGGTCAGTTGCGGGCAGCTTGCAGGTGACAGCGGTGATCTCGTGGAGTTGCGCCCGGGTGTGAAGGC
>DAOLKH010000176.1:0-4731 GCA_035331685.1 Pseudomonadales bacterium | reverse complement strand
CGGTGAACCCGGTCACGGCGGCGTCAGTCCCAGCGCTGTTCGCGCGTAACGAACGCGTCGTCTGCGTGTTCGACACGGAGCACGGACCGCTCGCGATGGTGCTGGTAGGGGCGATGGTAGTGGCAGGAATCGAGACGGTCTGGACCGGTCCGATCGCGCCGGCCGGACACGGCATGCTCACACTGGATTACGAACTCGACGAACACGCACGCACTCTCGCCAAGGGGGCCGAAATGGGGCGTTTCCAGTTCGGCTCCACCGTGATCCTGCTGCTGCCGCGTGATGGGGTCGGCTGGGATTCGGCACTCGGTTCCGGATCGGTGCTGCGCATGGGGCAGCGCATCGGCACGCTGGCATGCCCCCCGTCGGCATGAATGCCGACCTACGCGCGGTGGGCGGAAAAGGCGAGCACCTCGTCGATGTCACGCACGCCCACGTCGATCATGACCAGGCGGTCCAGACCGAGCGCGACACCGGCGCAGGGCGGCAGGCCGTGCTCCATCGCCGCCAGCAGACGCTCATCCAGCGGCACCGCGTCGAGGCCACGCACGAGCCGCTGCGTGTTGTCCGCCTGCATCCGCGCACGCAGCTCCTGCGCATCCAGAAGCTCGTTGTAGCCGTTGGCTATCTCGTGACCGTCGATGAACAGTTCGAAGCGATCGGCAACGCGGTTACCGTCGGCGTCGGTGATCACGCGTGCGAGTGAAGCGCGTGCAGCCGGAAACGCGTCGACGAAATGCAGACAACCTGCACCGAGCTGCGGTTCGACGTGTTCGCTGAACAGCAGGTCGAGCAACTCGTCGCGGGTCCAGTCGGCGACCGCTTCGCCGGCGCTCGTCGCGGCACAGGCGCGCAGCTCGGCGTCGGTCGCAATAAACGGATCCATGCCCAGAGCCGCGCGAAACAACACGGACCAGGCAGTGCGGCGCACCGGGCGCTCACCGATCACGGCAACCACCAGTTCGGCAACCTCCGCAGCGAGGCGGGTCGTATCGAAACCGGGCCGGTACCATTCGAGCATGCTGAACTCCGGGTTGTGCCGTTTGCCGCGCTCACCACGACGGAACACGCGCGCAACCTGGTAGATCGGGCCACTGCCGGCAGCGAGCAGCCGCTTCATGGCAAATTCAGGACTGGTGTGCAGGAACCACGGCGTGTCGTCTGCGCCCGGCTGCGCGGGCACGCTGGCGAGCAGCGGATCGGTGGCGGTGACCGGAGAGAGCTGCGGCGTATCGACTTCGAGCACACCGCGTGCGGCGAAGAATGTACGTATCGTGGCGAGGATCTGCGCGCGCCGCTGCAGGGTGGCCAGCGTGGCACCGGGGCGCCACACACCGCCCGCACGCGGCATCGGCTCAGGAACGCACGCGGTTCATGTACTCGCCGGTACGGGTATCCACACGAACCACGTCGCCGACATCGAGAAACAGCGGCACGCGCACAACGGCACCGGTAGAGAGCTTGGCAGGCTTCGTACCACCTGTTGCGGTATCACCGCGCAGGCCAGGGTCGGTTTCAGCGATCTCGAGTTCGACGAAGTTCGGTGGTGTCACCGTGAGCGGCGCGTCGTTCCACAGCGTGATCGTGCACAGGTCCTGTTCCTTCAGCCATTGATCCGCGCTGCCGACGATGTCCTTCGACGCCGTGTACTGCTCGAAACTCTCCGGGTCCATGAAGTTCCAGAACTCGCCGTCGTTGTAGAGGTATTGCAACTCCTTGTCGACCGCATCCGCACCTTCGAGCGTATCACCCGACTTGAAGGTACGCTCCCACACACGCCCGTTCTTCAGGTTGCGCAGCTTCACGCGATTGAATGCCTGCCCCTTGCCCGGCTTCACATACTCGTTCTCGAGAATCGAGCAGGGATCACCGTCGAGGATGACCTTGAGCCCGGGTTTGAATTCATTGGTGGAGAACATCGCCATGTAAGCCTCTGCAGAATGCGCGCCGGATGAACGGCGCGCATGATACTCCGATTCGGCGCCAGCGCGTCAGATCTGCGCAGCAGCGCACGCTGCGTCGATTGGCGCGTGCTGCAGCCCTCTTCTACAATGCCTTGACCGCCATGCGGCAATGGAGGCGCGGCGTTCACGGCCCGAGCTGGATGCAGCACAACGACACCATACGGATTCTGATCGGCTGTGCCTCGCAGGCACGGCTGGAAGCATGTCTCGCGCTGTTCCGTGACACGACTCGGCTGGTGCGGGCGCACCGCGTCGCATCGCTGCAGGAGCTCGCCGACTCGCTGCGCGATCGCCAGTGGGACCTGCTGATCGTCGACGACGACCATCCCGAACTGTCACCCAGCGACGCACTGGCCACCTTCTCGGCAGCGGGCAGCGACATTCCCTGCCTGGTGCGTGCAGCCGATCCGTCCGGCCCGGATGCACTGGCATGGCGACGGGCCGGCGCGCGCGAAGTGCTCCCGAGTGATGCCGGCGAGCTGCTGCCCCTCGCGGCGATGCGCGAAGTCGATGCATTGCGCACACGACGCGATCTCGCCGAGCTTCGCGTGCAGCACGAGGAGGTGACGCGACGTTGCGAACTGCTGCTGGGAACCGCACGCGAGGCGATCGCCTACGTGGTCGACGGCATGCACGTACATGCGAATTCGCGCTACGCGGCGCTGTTCGGCTATACGACGGTCGAGGATCTGGCGTCGGCACCGTTGGTCGACCTGATCGACAACGCGGGCCAGCAGCAATTCAAGGGCGCCCTGAAGCGCTACCGCGCCGCCCCCGACGAGGAGACTGCGATCGGCTTCACCGGACTGCGGGCCGACGGCTCGTGCTTCGAAGGCGAGCTCGCGCTGTCGACAGCGAGTTTCGAGGGCGAACCGTGCATGCAGGTCGTGGTGCGCGAGAGTTCGCAAAAAGCCGCTGCAGCAAATTCCGGTGCACAAGCGACGGCAGACGGGCTCGAGGCGCTCGTCGATACGCTGCGCTGCGCTGTCAGCGGGCAACTCGTGCTGCTCGCCATCGACGGTTTCACGCAGCACTGCCGCAAGCTCGGCATGACCGGTGCAACCAGGCTCGTGCACGAACTCGCGACTTTCGTCACCCTGACCACGGGCTGGGATGCGCAGCCGCTGCGGGTGGGCGATGCAGTGCTCGCCTGGCAGCTTGCGAACGACGACGTCGACGCCGTGGTCACCCAGGCGCGCGGGATGGTCGGCGCCGTAGCCCGACACATCCACGAGATCGGCACCCAGAGCGTTACCTGCACGGTCTGCGTGCAGGTGTGCCCCGTTTCACCCGAGTGCGGCGGCAGCACGGAGGAGATGCTGGACCGCTGCTGGTCGGCGCTCACCGACACGGCGGAGCGTGCCGGTTCACTGCGCGCGGGAGATCCGGCGCGGGTGGACATCGCGCGCGGTGCAAGCCCGGCAGCGGCGACCAGCACGAGCACGATCGCCGGACCCGCGCTGGAGGAAGCACTGCGGGGCGGCGAATTGCGCTTGCTGTTCCAGCCGATCGTCAGCCTGCGTGGCGACAACAGCGAATACTACGAACTGTTCGTGCGCCATCACCCCTCCGGCAAGGCCGGGCGCGAATGGCTGGCGGAGAACTACCCGGGTGCGAGCGGCGCGGACCTCGATCGCCTGGTCGTGCGCGAGGCATTGCACCGGCTCGCAGAGCATCGCAAAACATGTCCGCAAACACGGCTGATCCTGCCACTCGGCGCCACCAGCGTACTGGATCCGGCGTGTGCGCAGTGGCTGGGTGATGCACTGCGTACGGCAGGACTCGCCCCGGACAGCGTTGCGATCGCGATCGAGCACCGTGTCGTCGCCGCAAACCTGAAACAGGCGAAGGACTTCGCCGGACAACTCGGGGCACTCGGCTGTCGCCTGTGCATCACGGAGGTGCACAGTGGGGCAAACCCGATTCCGGACCTGGTGCATCTGCGCCCGCAACTGGCGCGCATCGCCGACGCACTGAGCCGTGTGCTCGGCGACAGCGAGAGCACGAACACCCTGCTGAAACCGCTGATCGAAGCGTTGCACCGTGAGCAGATCGCCCCGGTGATGCCAAACGTCGACAGCGCAAGCACGCTCGCCGTGCTGTGGCAGCTCGGATTGAGCTTCATCGAGGGCGATTATCTGCAACCAGCCCAGCCGCAGATGAGCTACGACTTCACCGACCTGAACTGAGGCTTTCAGATCCCGCCGGTCTCGCGATCACTGATCCCCAGCAGGTACAGGATTCCGTCCAGCCCGAGCGTGGAAATCGCATGTCGCGCCGACTCCTTCACGATCGGCTTGGCGCGGAACGCGATACCGAGTCCGGCAATGCCGAGCATCGGCAGGTCATTGGCACCATCACCAACCGCGATCACCTGCTCCAGCGCGATGCCTTCGCGCGCGGCTATTTCGCGCAGCAGTTCAGCCTTGCGTGCGCCGTCGACGATGCGACCGACGACGCGCCCGGTGACGCGTCCGTCGGCGATGTCGAGCTCGTTGGCAAACACGTAATCGATACCGAGCCGCTGCTGCAGACGACGACCGAAGTAGCCGAAACCACCCGAGATGATTGCGGTGCGCAAACCGATGCGACGCAGCGTGGAAACCAGTTTCTCCGCGCCTTCACTGAGGCGCAGCTCCGCCGCGACCTCCTCCAGCACCGCCTCGTCCAGCCCGGCCAGCAACGCCACGCGACGGCGAAAGCTCTCGCAGAAATCGATTTCTCCGCGCATCGCCCGCTCGGTGATCGCCGCCACCTCGGCACCGAC
>DAOLKH010000175.1:0-4738 GCA_035331685.1 Pseudomonadales bacterium | reverse complement strand
CCAGTACACATCGCCGCCGCTGCGCGCCCGCACGTCGATGAAGAAACGCTCGCCGGCCGTGACGTCGAAACGCCAGGCCTGCGTTGCGCTGGCCGGATCGAGCACGCCGGACACCGCCGTGCCCGGCGTCAGCCCGGTCGCGCTCGCCGTGCTGGCCAGGCGGAAACTGTAGTCACCGGTCGCATCACCACTACCATCGACGACCAGCGTGTAATCGCCAGCCGCAAGCCGCAGCACGCTGTTGCCATCGGTGGAATCGCTGGAGCGCAACGCGCGCGCAGACACCACCGTGCCGTGCGGCCCGCTCAGCGTCCAGTTCAGCGTGCTGCTGTTGGTACGCGAATCGAAATAGAGCGTCGTGAGCGCATCGAGCGTGAAGGTGTATGTATTGCGCGCACCGGCCAGGGCGAGCGTGCCGCTGGTGACCTCACCGAGCTCGAGTGCGACCGGCGCCGGATCGACCAGCTCGTGCACGTCAAAGGTATACGCAAAGCTCCCGGTGTACTGCGTGGCCCAGATGCGCCCTTCGACCAGCAGCGTGTAACGCCCGGCGAACGGAACCACAAAACCATTCTCGCCGCCGCTCGCGCCGTTGCTGTTGAAACCGATGGGGCCGAGTACCTGGCGCCCGTAGGGGTCGAGCAGGCGCCACGAGATCCAGTCGCCGTAATCAGGGCTGAGGCTACGCACATCCAGATAGAGTCGCTGCCCTGCGCTCGCCTCGAATGCGTACAGGTCGGTCTCATTGGCCGGGTTCAGCGTTGCGCTGACCACACTGCCGAGTGCGAGATCCGTGGCCGCTGCCGTATCCAGCACACGGAAGCCGTAGTTGCCCGTCGTGCTGCCATCGGCACCCACACGCAACTGGTAGGTGCCGGGCAGCACCAGTTGCACCGTCGGGTTCGCTCCGCCGTATTCCCACGACTCGCTGTAGTAGAAGCTGCGACCAGCGACCTCGACACCGCGCGGCCCGTTCAGCGTCCAACGGAAACTGCCGTTGTTGTTCGGCGCGAGACCATCGACAAGCACCAGCGTCGGCTTGTCGACCGTGAACACATAGTCGTCGGTCTCGCCGGCTGCGGCGATAGTCCCGCTGACGGTAGCCCCGAGCGTGAGCGCCGTTCCCTCCAGCGCCGGTGGCGGTGTATTGCCCTGCAGGCGCAGGTTGAAACCGTAGCTGATGGTGCCGGAGTCCCAGATCCTGCCCTCGAGCGCCAGGTAATAGGTGCCGCTCAGCGGCAACGTCAGCGGCGCACGGTCGTTGAAGTACTCCGGCCCGAACAACTGCTGACCGGTTGCGTCGAACAGGCGCCAGCCGGGGCTTCCCGCCGAGAGCGACAGCCGGTCGAATACGACCGTATCGCCTGCGGTAGCGTTGAAGCGATAGATCTTGCTCGCGTTGGCGAGATCGAGCGTGCCCGTGACGTCCGCATCGAGCGTGATCGCCTCGGCCTGCGCCAGCGCCATCAGCACGAATGCGAACGCCGGCGTGGCGTCGCCGTTCGCGCCGACCGTCAGCGTGTACGTCCCCGGTGCCAGATCGAGCAGAGGGTTGGCGCCGTATTCGCCGGAATCGGACGCCGTGAAGGATCGCGACGACACCTCGGCACCCCGTGGCCCGTTGAGCGACCAGGCGAGACGGTTGTCGTAGGTGCGCGAATCGAACAGCAGCCTGCCCGCTTCGGTCAGCGTGAACGTGTAGTTGCGCTGCTGCCCCGCGTGCTCGATCGCGCCACTGACCTGGGAGCCCAGGCTCATCGATGCGGTCGTGTCCTCGATCTTCTGCACCCTGAAGCGAAACGCGGCCGGCGCCGTCGATTCGCCCGGGAAACCCTCGATCGCGATCACGTACTCGCCGTCGTACGCTGCCGTGAATGGTGCATCGGCAAAGCTGCGCGGACCTGCCGACAACACACTGTTGCCGAACGGATCGAAGAGCCGGACCGTGAAGCCCGGAGAAGTGCCGTCGATCGCATCGAGAAAGAAACGCTCACCGGCGCTGGCCGTGAAGCGGTAGAGCTGCGTCTCCACCGGCGCCAGCACCAGCGTGCCCTGGTTGCCCGCTGACGAGCGATCGCCCACTGCCACGCCGCTCGCCTCGTCCAGGCGCCAGTAGCCGACCAGACCCGACTCGCCGCCGCCCAACAGAGTGGTGCGCTTGCCCGCGACCTCTTCTTCGCTGCGGGCAATGTTCCACACCCGCACCTCGTCGATCAGCCCGACGAAGCTCTGATCGGTTCCCTCTCGGTTGCCGATCCGCAACTCGTTGTACCCCGAGACGTCACCGATGACACCCGCACCGTCGTAGCTGTGCACCAGCGTGCCGTTGGCGTAGGTACGCACGGCACCGTTGTCGTACACCACCGCGATATGCGTCCAGGTATCGAGCGGCGCGACGAAACCGGTATTGACGTAGGTCCAGCCGGGATCGGTATTGGCAAACGCCCAGCGGATCGTGCCGTCGGCAAAGCGCGCCAGCAGGTACTCGCCTTCCTTGGCGACGATGGTGCCAGCACCTCCGGTACCCGCTGCCGTTGGCCGGATCCACGCCTCGATGGTCAGCGCCGAACTCATGCGCAGCGACGCACTGTCACTCACCCGTACCGCTGCACCGTTGCCCACGAAGCGCAACGCCCGGTTGGTCTCGGCTTCGGGATAATCGAGCGGTGCGCCCATGTTTGCGTGCGCAAATGCCGTACCCACATCGTCCAGTCTGCCGGCAACCTCGGTGCCTGGCGTGAATGCCGCCGCACCCGCCAGGTCGAGCAGGCGGAAAGCGAAGTCGCCCTGCGCGTCGCCAACACCGTCGACGGTCAGTGTGTAATGACCTGCCACCAGGCGCAGCAGCGGATTGCCGTCGATGCTCCAGCCGTCCGACTGGCTGAAATCGCGCGCCGAGACCTCGGTTCCCTGGGGTCCGCTCAGCGACCACGTGAACGAAGCACTGCGGTTCAATGCATCGAACAGCAGCGAGCTGTCCGCATCGAGCTGGAAATCGAACGACTGCCGTTGCCCCGGCATCGCAAGGCGCCCGCGCACAGCCTGCCCGATCGTGATCGTCTCGGGTGTGGTCGGGTCTGCGATCCGGTGCAGCGTGAAGCCGTAGCTCGTCGCATCGCTCCTGTACGCGCGTCCCTCGACCAACAGGGTGTACGTACCATCCATTGGCAACGGCGCCAGCTCCTGGTCCTGGCTGGTGCCGTTCATCGCCGTCGACCCAAACACCAGCCGGTCCAGCGGGTCGAGCAGACGCCAGTACACGTCGCCACCCGCCCGGCTCGTCACGTCGAGGAAGAAGCGGTCCCCCGCACTGCCGACGAATCGATAGACCCGCGTCTGGTTCGCAGGATCCAGCGTCTGCGACTGCGCCACCCCATCGGCCAGTTCGCTGCCCTTGGACAGATCCAGCAGACGGAAGTCGTAGGCACCGGTTGCATCCTTGTCGCCGTCGACGCTGAGCAGGTACTCGCCCGCCTCGAGGTTCAGCACCGGGTTCGTGTTGAAGTCGATCGAATCGGACTGGTTGAAGCGCCGCCCCGCCACCACGGAGCCGGTCGGGCCACTCAGCGACCAGTTGATGCGGCTGTCGTTGGTCAGCGAGTCGAATACCACCCGCGTGGGGTCTTCGAGCGTGAAGGCATAGCGGTCGGTCTCGCCGGGGACGTCGAGCGAGCCGTTGACGCTCGCAACCACGAACGCAGGCAATGGATCACCCGAGAGCAGCACGCGCTGCTCCATCGCCTCGAACAGCAGGCGGTGGCGCACTGGCGGACGCTCGGGGGCGATGCTGCTGGATGGCTTGCGTCTGAAACGATCGTTCAGGAAGCGCGCCAGTGCGGCGCTGCGGTGGATGTTTCCCTTGCCTCCGGGGGTATTGAACCTGCCCATGGCATCATCCTCGTTCGAGTTGTGACTTCTCTTGCTTGACGCACGGCGTGCACGCGCACAACGCACAATTTGCCACATATTTACATGGAAAAACCAGTCGCCGTCACCAGATGTCTGCTGCCATTTGGCACTCAGACTCGCATGAGCCACGTGTTCAGCAAAGAAAATGCCAATGCAACAGGTGGAGGTGCCACGAATGTTGCATCCGCAGCCGCTGCCAGCGCGGCCTCGACGCCGCCCCGATCGACCCAGATCACGTCCTCCAGCTCACCGATATCCAGCACTACGACGTCGCTCGTGACCTCGGCGATGCAACCGATCATCAGCGACGAGGGGAACGGCCACGGCTGGCTCGACACATAGCGCACCTCGTCGGCTTGCAGACCAGCTTCCTCGAACAACTCGCGACGCACCGCCTCCTCCAGCGATTCGCCCGGTTCGACGAAACCGGCCAGGGCCGAGTAGAAGCGTGGAGGGAAAACCGGCTGACGCCCGAGCAGCACGCGGTCTCCGTATTCGGCGAGCATGATCACGACCGGATCCACACGCGGGAAGTGCTCGGTGTGGCAATGCCTGCAGCGCCTGCCCCAACCCGCGCGGAACAGCACGGTCGGCGCACCGCAATTGGCGCAGAACCGGTGCCGGTAGTGCCAGTCGACGACGCTGCGTGCGCCCGCGTACAGCGCGGCGTCGGCTGCAGGCAGTTGCGCCAGCCGCTGCATCACGCCCATCGAGCGATCGACCGCCGCCGCCCTGTCGAGTTGCAGCTCTGCAAAGCACGGCACCCCGTCATCGAGCCCAAGCAGCACCAGGTCGTTTTCCGGCCCTGCGGCGGCAAGCGGTGTCCAGC
>DAOLKH010000174.1:0-4742 GCA_035331685.1 Pseudomonadales bacterium | reverse complement strand
CCACAGCTCGACGTCGACGCCGACCATGACGCGGCGAATGCCGAGATCACGGTAGCGCTTCAGGGTGTCGAGATCGGGTGAACGCATCGCGATCAGCGAGATCTCGACCGTGTCGGGATCGCGCCCCCCCTCGGCCACGGCCGCGCGGAAACGCTGGATCGAGACCGCGAGATCGCGCAGCGCGAAATCAATGGGCATCCAGCCGTCGGCCCATTGTGCGGCGTGGCGGATTCCGGTGCGCCCCAGCACGCCGAATACCACGGGCGGCCCGCCTGCCTGCAGCGGCTTGGGGTTGCACCAGACCGGGTCGAAGTCGATGAATTCGCCGTGGTATTCGGCTTGTTCGTCGCGCCACAGCGTGCGCAGCGCGGCGACGGTTTCGCGCATCAGCGCGTAGCGCCGCTCCCAGGGGTGGCGCGTCGTGTTCGCGAACTCCTCGGCGTTCCAGCCCACGCCACAGCCCAGGATCACACGCCCGCCCGACAGGCGATCGAGCGTTGCGATGGTCTTGGCCTGCGAGAACAGTTCGCGCTCCATCAACAGTGCTACCGCGGTACCTATGCGCAGCCGCGTGGTAGCCGCGGCTACGGCCATCAGCGAGACGTAGGGATCGCCGATGTGCCTGTACGGTTCGGGGAGCGGACCGCCGGCCGGGTAGGGCGTGCGCAGAGCGCACGGAATATGGCTGTGTTCGCCGTACCAGAGCGATTCGAAACCGCGCTCCTCGAGCGCGCGCGCCAGTTCGTGCGGCGGCGGGTCGAGCGGGGTGTTCATCGAATTGAAGCCGATATCCATCGCGGTGGTGTTCCTCGCGGGTGCGGGATGTGGCGCGCTGCCCGGTCGACGAATCCGGCGTTACACGCCGAGGAGTTCCTCCACGCCGTAAAGCGCGATGAGCTTCTGCAGCCCGTCGGGCAGATTGCGCAGGCGCAGCGTGGAGCCATTGGTCGACGTCAGCCGACGCAGTTCCAGCGCGAACGCAACAGCGGCTGAATCCACTTCGGTCGTACCGCTGAAGTCCAGTGCGCATACCCCGGCATCGCAGGCCTCGCGTGCCTGCACGAGCAACGCCGGCACTGTCGCCATCGTGACGGCGCCTTCGAGACGCAGTGCGTCTCCCTCGTGCGTGATGCTCATGCGGTCTTTCCTGTCGCGAGCGAGGAGTTCTTGTCCTTCAGCATGCGGATCAGTCCGGCGACACCGTTGCGGCGCGACTCGTCCGCAAAGGCATCGCGGTACGTGGTCACCAGACTGACGCCATCGACGGAAACGTCGTAGACCTTCCAGCCAGAATCGGTGAGTCCCATGCGGTAATCGACCGTGACCGGCTCCGAGCCGGGTTGCGTGACGCGTGAGCGCACGATTGCCTTGCGCTGGTCCTCGGACTTGCGCTGCGGGTCGAACTCGACGGTCAGACCCTGGAACTTGCCGAGTGCGGTCGAGTAGGTGCGCACCAGCAGGGTGCGGAACTCTTCCGTCAGCTCATCGCGCTGTGCGGGCGTCGCACCACGCCACGCAAGGCCCGATGCGAGCGCCGCCATGCGTGCGAAGTCGAAGTGTGGCAGTACCTCGTCACGCACTGCTGTCTGTACTTCGGCGCTGCCCGGGTCTGCCTTGTGCTGGTCGAGGATCGCCAGCACGTCCTGGCTGACGGAGCGCACCAGGTCGCCGGGTTCCATGTCTGCCGACCAGGCGGGCAGGCCGGCAAGCAGTGCATACAACAACGCCGCGACGACGCCGAGGCGTTGCGTGAAACGCAGTGTTGCAGTCGAGACCATCGGTTTACTCCTTGAATTCGTCGGCCGGTTTCTTGTCCTGCTTTTCGTCCTTCCCGTCCTTTCCGCCGCCGGACGTGACACTGAACAGGAATTTCGAAATCAGGTTCTCGAGTACGAGCGCACCCTGCGTGAGTTCGATCTTGTCCCCGTCCTTCAGATCCTCGGTATCGCCGCCAGGCAGCAGGCCGACGTACTGATCGCCGAGCAGGCCCGAGGTCAGGATTTTCGCCGAGGTGTCGGACGGAAACAGATAGCGCTTTTCGACGTTCATCGTCACCACGGCCTCGAAGGTCTGGTTGTCGAACCTCACGTTGGTGACGCGCCCGACCACCACACCGGCGCTTTTCACCGGTGCCTTGATCTTCAGGCCACCCAGGTCGTCGAAGCGTGCGGTCAGCGTGTACGTCGCGCCGCTGGTCGAGCCGGTCAGGTTCGCCACCTGCAGCGACAGGAACACCAAGGCCGCGAGGCCGAGGGCGACGAAGACGCCAACCCAGAGATCGATAGTGGTGCGGTTCATAGTGTCAGTGGCTCATCTCATGAACATGAAGGAAGTAAGTACGAAGTCGAGTGCGAGGATCACCAGTGCCGAGGTGACGACCGTGCGCGTGGTGGCACCCGAGACGCCTTCGGCAGTCTGCGGGGCCTGGTAGCCTTCGAATACGGCGATCCAGGTGACGGCCACACCGAACACGAAGCTCTTGAGTACGCCGTTCAGCACGTCGGAGTGCAGGTCCACCGAGGACTGCATCTGCGACCAGAATTGCCCCGGGTCCACCCCGATCACGACGACTCCGATCAGGTAACCGCCGAGGATGCCGGTTGCCGTGAACAGCATGCCGAGCAGTGGCATCGAGATCACGCCACCCCAGAAGCGCGGTGCGATCACGCGGGCGATCGGATCGACCGCCATCATTTCCATTGCATCGAGCTGCTCCGTCGCCTTCATCAGTCCGATCTCGGCCGTGATCGCGCTGCCGGCACGGCTGGCGAACAGCAGTGCGGCGACCACCGGACCGAGTTCACGCACCAGCGACAGCGCGACCAGTACGCCGAGCGCTTCCGAGGAGCCGAAGCGTGCCAGCGTGTCGTAGCCCTGCAGACCCAGCACCATGCCGACGAACAGGCCGGAGACCAGGATGATCGTCAGCGACAGCACCCCGGCAAAGTAGATTTCACGCAGCGTGAGCGGCAGGCGGCGAAACGCGGCCGGTGTGTGACGCAGCGTCGCGACCAGGAAACGGGTTGCCAGTCCGAGCCGCCAGACGGCGTTGATCGTGGTCGCGCCGATGTGGCGCAACAGCGGTGCCGGGTTCATCATGCCGCCGTTTCTCCCAGCAGATCGCTCGTGTAGTCGGGTGCTGCGTAGTGGAAGGGTACCGGCCCGTCCGCCTCGCCCCAGACGAACTGGTGCACATAAGGTTCCGTCGAAGCCCTGACTTGCGCAGGCGTACCCTGCACGACCACTCGCCCGTCGGCCACGAAATAGACGTAATCGACGATCTTCAGCGATTCCTGGATATCGTGCGTGACGATGATCGAGGTAGCGCCCAGTGCGTCGTTGAGCTTTCGGATGAGCCGGCCGACCACCCCGAGCGAGATCGGGTCGAGACCGGCAAACGGCTCGTCGTACATCATCAGTTCCGGGTCGAGCGCGATCGCGCGCGCGAGTGCAACGCGCCGTGCCATACCGCCCGAAAGTTCGGATGGCTTGAGGTGAGCGGCGCCGCGCAAGCCGACTGCCTGCAGCTTCATCAGGGCCAGATCCTGGATCAGCGACTCGTCCAGACCGGTATGCTCGCGCATCTGGAACGCTACGTTCTCGAAGCTCGTCATGTCGGTGAACAACGCACCGAACTGAAACAGCATGCTCATGCGCCGGCGCAGTGCGTAGATCTGCTGCTGGCGCATATGCCGCAGCGATTCGCCGAATACGCGCACATCGCCTTTGGATGGTCTCAGCGCTCCGCCGATCATGCGCAGCAGCGTCGTCTTGCCGCAGCCGCTCTGACCCATGATCGCGACCAGCTTGCCGCGTGGTATCGCGAAGTCGATGTTCGACAGCACCTGGCGCCCCGACGGGTAGGCAAACGACAGGTTCTCGAATTCGACGGCGTTTTCGGTGGGCATTGGCCTGAGGGGTCTGCGGTTCGAGGTGCGCATTCTATAAGATGGGCCGCGGAAGTCGAGTTCTGAGCGAATCGGACACGTCATAGTGGCGTCCGATGCCCTTTCCAGTGCCAGGAGTGCGGGTTACCGTTGCAACCCGCCGTGTGTTCCCGCACCGCCGCCGATGACCGAGCGATCATGAACGAGGGTTGAGAATGCTTTTTTACTTCGATTTCACTACCTGGCGGCGGCTGGTGTGGCTGGCGGCGCATGAAGGCAGTCCGCGCCGCCGCTTCAGGCTCTATTTTCGTCTGCTGGTTCAGATTCCGCTGCTGACCTTGTTCAACGCGTTGTGCTTCGCGCTCGATCCGTTGCTGTTTCCGGGATTGCGTCGCACCGAGGTGCGCCAGCCCGTGTTCGTGATCGGGCACGCGCGCAGTGGAACCACCCTGATGCATCGTCTGCTCGGCGCCGACGGCGAGCGTTTCAGCGTCTTTCGGTACTGGGAGCTGTTTGCGCCTTCGGTGCTGCAGAAGAAGGCTGTGCGCTGGCTGGCCTGCATCGATGCACGCTGGCTCGGAGGCAGGCTGGAGCGATGGGTGGATGCGCGCGAGAAGAGGATCTTTGGCCCGTCGAACCACATTCACAGGATGGGTTACCGGCTGCCCGAGGAAGACGATTTCATGCTGACGAATTCCTGCGCATCCGGGTACTGGATGACGCAGTTGCCGTATCTGGACCAGCTCGACTTCTACTATGTCGACCGGCGTCCGGCAGCGCAGCGTCAGCGGCTGATGGGCTTCTATCGCGAATGCGTGCGACGCCAGCTCTACGTGAACGGCGGCAATCGCATTC
>DAOLKH010000173.1:0-4745 GCA_035331685.1 Pseudomonadales bacterium | reverse complement strand
CTCCTCGAGGAGCTGTGCCGAGACCCGTACCACCTCGTCGCGCGGCTTCGGCGCGGCAGCAGGCGTCGCCGCCACGAAAGGTGGCACCGAGATCACCGTCTCCGCCACCTCCGCAGAGGCTGCGGTCGACTCCGTGACGGGCGCGACCGACTCCCCGACGGGCTCGACCGGCTCCTGCGCTTCGAATGCAACTGCGACGACCGAAGGCACCTCCGGCTCCGGCGCGCGAGGCGGCGGTTGTACAGCGACAGCCGGCTGCTCCCTGATCGCATCCATCGCCCGCAGCAGTCGCTCGTGGAATTCCGCCACGCGCGCGAAGAAGGCGTCGTCGAAACGCCCGAAGCGCAGCACCTCGTTGATCAGCAGCGTCTCGAAATGATGTGCAAGCTCGCCGAAGTACTTCAGCCCCGCCATGCGGGCGCCACCCTTCAGCGTATGCAGGTGGCGCTGCAGGTCGTCGAAGGGCGCACGGTTGCCGCGATCGTGACGCCAGGCATCGATCGATTCGTCGATCGCCAGCATCAGCTCCTCGGCTTCCTCGAGGAAAATGCCGAGCAGTTCCGCTTCTGCGTGCTGCAGATCGCGCTGCATGCGCTCCCGCGCAACGCCGGGGGTATCGTCGAACAACGGCGGTTCGACGATGACCGGCTCTGCCGGAGCCCGCGTGACTGCTGCCAGGCGCTCGATGATCGCGGCCGGAGTCTCCGGCAATTCACCGGCAGCGAGGCGATCGAGCACATCGAGACACGCTTCGCATGCCGCACCCACCGCTCCGAACAGCTCGGCCGATGGCTCCATCCCGCCGAGGACTGCCGGTTCGAGCGCATCCAGCAACGGTCGCGCGAGCCGCAGCACGCTCGTGACCTCGAGCTGGGCAGCGCGCTCATGCACTGCCCGCAATTCATCCAGCAATGCGTGGCCGCCGGCCGCCGTATCGCGCCCCGCACGCCAGGCCTCGAGCAGCGAACCCGCATGGAACAGTTTTTCCAGCGCCGCGTGCAGGAAGCGCACGAGGCGTGCATCGGGATGGGCAGCGCGCGCCGCACGCGGAAAGACGTCGTCGATACGCGCGCGCAGTGCCTGCGCCCGTGTCTCGAGACCCAACGCATCCGCCGGTTGGTTCAGTGCGTGCTCGAGCAGGTCGCAAAGCTGCGTCAACAGCGCCGATTGCCCTGCAGTGAGCGCCTGCGCCGCCTCGCCGGCGGCGTGGACCATATCGTCCAGCGGCTCGAGCACGAGCGCGAGGGTATCGTTGCCTGCCGCGCAGGAGCTGCCGCGCAAGGTATGCAGGGTGCGCAGCAGCGACTGATTCACCACCGCAGGCTCTGCAGCACCGAGGTATGCACGCAACGCGTGCAGGTGTTCGGTGAGCTCTTCGCCAAATATCGAACGCAGCCGCTCACCGGCTTCCTGCTCGACATCATCCACGCCGACCGGCTCCGGCTCCGGCACCGGCTCGGACGGAACAGCCACCGGCACAGACTCGAGCAGAACAGGTACCTCGGCAGGCGGCTCCTCACCGCGGGCCAGGGCGTCGAGACGCCTGCGCAGCAGCGTCACTGCATCGCGCTGGCCATCCGCACCGTGTGCGAACGCGGTGACCAGATCCGGCAACAGTTCCCGGCAGGCAGCCACCGCATCCACCAGCGCCGGTGTGACCGCCAGCGTACCGTCGATGACGCGGTTCAGCAGATTCTCGACCGACCAGGAGAGTTCGCCGATCAGCTCGGCGCCGACCATGCGCCCGCTGCCTTTCAGCGTGTGGAACGCACGGCGCAACTCGGTGAGCGCGCTGCCCGGCTCCGGTGCAACGCTCCACTGTGGCAGTTGCTCGCCGATCGTCGCCAGCACTTCGGTGGCTTCCTCGACAAAGACCTCGACGATCTCGGGATCGATTTCTGCAGGCACTTGCGTGGCGACAGGCTCGAGTGCCTGCGTGGGAACGGGAGAGGGCGCCTGCGGCTCGGTCAGGTTCGCAGCAATCGCGGGCTCTGCAGGGGCCGGCGATACCAGCGACAGCAGCTCGTCTGTGGTGAGCGAGGGCTCCAGCAGCTCTGCGCCGCGGCCGTGCAGCGTTGCGGCGGCGCGCGCCAGGATCAGCTCCGAGGCGTAACCGTCGATCAGGAAACGTTCGAGGAAATACTCGACCGCGCCGAGCGCGTCGGCCAGCGTGTCGATCACCGCCGCAGCCGGTGCCGCTCCTTCGTCGGCCTGGATCGCGACGAGATGGTCACGACACCCCTGCAATACATCGGCTGCGGCGTCCAGCCCGGCGACCTGCAGCGCACCGGCAAGCCGGTGCAGCTCGTCCGGCAATCCGCCGAGTACGCCGACTCCGCCGTATGAAGACAAATAGTCGGTGACGCTCTGCTTTACCCGTTCCAGCGCATTGCCGACCTCGCGGCACACCGCCTCGAGCGCGCGCTGCAACGGGTGGCGGCGGTTGGCGACAGCGCCTCCACCGCCCGCGGCCACCGCACGCGCAGCAAGCCGTTGGTCGAGGTCGAGCAGCGCTGCCGAGACCGCCGTGATCTCATCATCGAGCCCCGGACCCGGGGTAAAGCCATCAGCCATCCGCTCGATCTGCGTCTGCAGCATGTGCTGCTCGTCCTGGAAGCCGAGCCCCGCAAGCAGTTGTGCGATGCGGCGCAACTCCGGCTCTACCTCCCGCAGCGTGCGGGCGCTCGCCATCGCATCACCTTCGGTGGACTCGAGGCGCTGCAGAACGGAGCCGAGCTCGTCCGTGAGCGCCACGATCGCCGCCATGACCGCGCCCAGATCGTGCCGGGTTGCGGCTGCACCGAGCAGCCGATGACGTCGCTGTGCCTCGACCACACGCTCGCTGACCGGTGCCGACGCCGCCAGCCCCGCGAGCAGGTGGGTGCAGATCTGCACGTCGGGTGCACGCCGGTAGCAGCCTGCCTCGAGCGCGATGCCCGCGCGCAGTTCACCATCAAGCTCGCGCAGCAACGCGAGTGCCTGCTCGTCGAGCTCCACGCCGCCACACTCGAGTGCGCTCACCCACGCAGCCGCCGTTTCCCAGAACAGACGGTGCCCGGCCGAGCCCAGACGCTGCGCGAGCAGTGCGAACACGCGTACAAGCTGGCCGAGGCGCTGCAATGACGCATCCTGGCGCAACACACCAAGGAGTTCCGCCTGGAAACGCTGGCGTGCCAGTCGCAGCAATTGCATCTCTTCCGCTGATGCCGACGGCGCCTGCTCACCGGTATCGCGATGCAGCGCATCGAGCGCGAACGACAGCTCGGCCGGTGGCGGTGGCAACGGCGTCGCACCGCGCAGCGCGCGCAGATCGTTCAGCACCATCAGCACGTCGTGGGGTGATTCGCGACGCTCGGTGCCTACCCGGCGCAGGTAGGCGGGCAGTTCCATCACGGCGGCAAGCAGTGTCTGCAACGCATCGCTGGAGGGTGCCAGCTCGGCATTCAGCAGCGCCTGCAGGGTCTGTTCGATTTCATCGGCAAGGCGTTCCGCGCTCGGCACCGCGAGCAGGCGCAGCGTGGCGTGGATCTGGTGCGCAGCCGTGAGTCCGCTGCGCAGACGCGTCGAATCGGACGGATCGTCGGCAAAGCCGAGCAGTGTGCGCACGAGCTCGTCGGATACCTGTCCGAGCTCGTCCGCCACCCACTGCAGCGCACCAAGATCCTTTTCCATCGCGCGTACTGCGTGCTATCAGCGCGAGCGCGGCGAATGCCCGGATTCGGGCAGCTTGAAGCCGGCTACCGAACCGCGCAGTTCGTTGGTCATCGAGGCGAGCTTGCCGACCGATTGCGCTGCTGCGGTGGTTCCTGCCGCAGTCTGGGAGGTGATCTCCTGGATGATGTTCATGGTGTTGGAGATATGACCCGCCGACGACGCCTGCTGGCGCGCCGCGTTCGAAATGTTCTGGATCAGGGCGGCGAGACTCTTCGAGACGGTCTCGATCTCTTCCAGCGCAACACCCGCATCCTCGGCGAGACGCGCGCCACGCACCACCTCGCTCGTGGTCTGCTCCATGGACATCACGGCTTCATGGGTATCGGACTGGATCGTCTTCACGAGCGCCTCGATCTGGCGGGTCGCACCGCTCGAGCGCTCGGCGAGCCGCTGCACCTCGTCGGCGACCACCGCGAAGCCGCGCCCGGCCTCGCCGGCCATCGACGCCTGGATCGCGGCGTTGAGCGCCAGAATGTTCGTCTGGTCCGCGATGTCATTGATCAGCGAAACGATATCGCCGATCTCCTGGGAGCTCTCGCCAAGGCGTTTGATCCGCTTGGCAGTTTCCTGGATCTGCTCCCGGATCGTGTCCATGCCGCCGATGGTGTTCTGCACGACCCGCGAACCGGTATTGGCCAGCGCGACCGAACGGTCGGCCACGGACGCCGACTCGGCGGCATTCGAGGATACCTGGTCGATCGAGATGGCCATCTCGTTGACGGCCGACGAGGCTCCCGCGATTTCCTGCGCCTGATGCTCTGCCGCCTCGGCAAGATGCAGGGCGGTTGCCTGCGTGTCCTCGGCAGCCTGCGAGACGCTGTGCGAGGTGCGATTGATCGAGGACACCAGCACGCGCAACTGGTCGATCGTGTAGTTGATGGCGTCGGCGATGGCTCCAGTGAAGTCCTCGGTCACCGTTGCACTGCTGGTGAGATCGCCATCGGCAAGACCCGCGATCTCGTCGAGCAGACGCAGGATCGCATGCTGGTTGCGCTCGTTGGTCGCCGCGGTCTGCACCAGGCGGCGCCGGG
>DAOLKH010000172.1:0-4780 GCA_035331685.1 Pseudomonadales bacterium | reverse complement strand
GTTCCAGGAAGGATGCGCTTCGCCGGCGTCGGTCCAGAACATCTGGAATTCAGGCAGCAGCGTGCGCGCGAACGCGCTGTCGATGTTGGCCATGCGCAGGATGTCCCAGACATCGGCCGAGGGCTGCCAGTCGGCCGGCAGTCGCCGTGGCTCGCCGTCGAGGTCCATGGTCGCGCTGTAGCGCGCCCACTGGCGTTTCACGTGCGATACGAAGCGCGAGTTCCAGGTGCGTGCCGCCTCGCCGCGTTCAGTCCAGTACAAAACGAATTCCGGTACCGCATCCTCGATGAAATGGCGGCTTACGCCGGCGCGAAGCAGGATCTCGAGTGCATCGGGTGCGGGCTCCCAGTTCTGGCCGATCGGTTGCGGACCGCTTTCGCGCGTGGCGTCGCGTGATTCCTGCTCTCGCCAGCGTCGTATCACCTGCGAGCGAAACTTCGCGTTCCATGCGAATGCCGGTTCTCCGCGTTCGGACCAGTAGGCCACGAAGTCTTCGAGCTCGCTTTCGATGAATGTTGATGGAATCCCGTGCAGCGCAAGCTGGCGCAGCAACTGTTCGTCGGGCTGCCAGCGTGTGGCGATCGGTGCCTTGCCGGGCGCCCGGGCAGTGGCAGTGGTGCCAGCGCGGCGCGTCGTCGTTTGTGCAGGCGCATCGAGCGCGAATCGCAGGCAGGCGCCCTGCTCGAGCGGTGGTGAGTCGATCGCAAGCACGCCCTTGTCGCGCAGGCTGGCGCTGATGCGCTGACAATCGCGCTCGCTCCAGAACGGCAGCAGACGCAGCAGCTCGGTCTTGTCGATTTCGCACCACGGCCCGTGCCGCAACGCAAACTGTGCCGCGTCGTGCAACAGCGCCAGCATCACCGCCTCTTCGAGGCCGATCGTCGCCGCCAGCGTTGGTGAGACGACGAGCGCCCGTTCCTGGATCAGACTCGCTGCCATGGGATCTTCTGGGAACCGCCGGGTCCGGGGACGTAGTGCCGGGGCGTTCGCCCTGCCACAATCGACCGCCGGAGAATGAATGGGCAGCAAGCGTAAGGATCGGGTGTGGCAAAGTCCAGAGTCGTCTATGTATGCCAGGATTGCGGTTCGGAGCAGGCCAAGTGGGCCGGGCAATGCCCCGATTGCGGCGCCTGGAACACCATGACCCAGTTCGTCGAGCCCGGTGCACCGCGCGGCACTGCGACGCGCCGCGGCGGTTATGCGGGTGATGTGACCGCGCTGCAGACGCTGGACCAGATCGACCTCACCGAGGTGCCGCGTTTCTCGACCGGCTACGTCGAGTTCGACCGCGTGCTGGGCGGCGGCATCGTGCCCGGCTCGGTGAATCTGATCGGCGGCCAGCCCGGCGCCGGCAAGAGCACGCTGCTGCTGCAGGTGATGTGCGCGTTGTCGCAACAGATGGACGCGCTCTACGTCACGGGTGAAGAGTCGCTGCAGCAGGTCGCGCTGCGGGCACACCGGCTGGGGCTGCCGACCGACCGTCTGCGCACGCTGGCCGAGACCAGTGTCGAGGCGATCCTCGAGGTGGCGGCACAGTTCGCGCCGCGCGTGATGGTGGTCGATTCGGTACAGGTCGTGCACTGCGACGATGTGCCGTCGGCGCCCGGCGGCGTATCGCAGGTGCGCGAAAGTGCGACCCGTTTCACCCGGTTCGCGAAGTCTGCCGGCAGCGCCCTGTTCCTCGTCGGGCACGTCACGAAGGACGGCACGCTCGCCGGACCCAAGGTGCTGGAGCACATCATCGACTGCTCGATCATGCTCGAGGAGGAAGGCGACAGCCGTTTCCGGGCGCTGCGTGCCGGCAAGAACCGTTTCGGCGCGGTGAACGAGCTCGGCGTGTTCGCGATGACCGATCGCGGCATGCGCGAGGTGCGCAACCCCTCGGCCATCTTTCTCTCGCGCGGCACCGACATCGCTCCGGGCAGCGTCGTGATGGTGGTCTGGGAGGGAACGCGGCCGCTGCTGGTCGAAATCCAGGCGCTGGTCGACGACAGCCTCGGTGCGAATCCGCGCCGTGTGGCGGTCGGTGTGGACCAGAACCGTCTCGCACTGCTGCTCGCGGTGCTGCACCGTCACGGTGGCATGCAGCTCGGCGACCAGGACGTGTTCGCGAACGTCGTCGGCGGCATCAAGGTTGGCGAGACTGCCGCCGACCTCGCACTGCTGCTTGCGATCGTTTCCAGCTACCGCGACCGGCGCATCGACGCCGGTCTGGTCAGCTTCGGTGAAGTTGGTCTGGCTGGCGAGATCCGTCCGGTTCCGAGCGGCGGCGAACGACTGACGGAGGCCGCCAAGCACGGCTTCACGCGCGCCATCGTTCCGCTGGCCAACGTGCCGCGCAAGCCGATCGACGGCATGGAGGTCGTCGGCGTGACGCGATTGTCCGAGGCGCTGGCGGCGCTGTGAGGCGCGCCGCCATGCGCGCTAGCCGCGGATCTTCGCGTTCGTGCGTTCGGGGTGTCCTTCGAGGTGGCGCAGACGGTGTTGAGCAGACAACGCAAAACGCCCGAGGATTGCGTTCAGGTCCGATGACTGCGCCACGCTCGCGAACGCACTGTTGCTGCGCAGGCGCTCGCTGACCGTGAAACCCTCGCCGTCGCCGGCGAGCGTGATGTCCTCGTACTCGAGGACCATATCGTCGCCGAGCGTTCGCTCGAGCAGTTCCCGCACGGTGTAGTTGAAGAAATTCTTCACGTCGCCCACCGATTCGGCATGGTTCAGGCTGTTGCGCAGCCCTGGTGCCAGTTCGTTCTCGATCCGGGAATACGAAACGAAATCGCTCATTGCGTGCGTTCTCCTCGATCAGCGGGACTACAGGACTCTGCTGCATAGTATCGTCGCGATTCGGCGAACGGCAAACGCAGGAGGCGGGAGTCGCTCAACAGATACTTTGTGATCTCCACCTTCAGTGGTGGGAGCTGGAGAACTTTATTCGACGACACCCCTTGAAGACGCCGCCGTCAGCATGGGAATGAATCGTGTCGGGTCTGACCAGGGTCAGGTTTTCAAGGAAACTACCCTGAGCCCGAGGTGTTCTGCGAATGCATCGAAATCGCGGTTGGAGTGCAACAGCGAATAGCCGCTAACGATGCAGCGCGTTGCGATGATCGTGTCTACCGTCTTCCGAACCGTTATGCCTTGAGCGCGGAGCAGACGGAAATTCCGCGCTGCTTCAATGGCAATGTCCTTTCCGCCCAATTTCACGAGTGTGAACGCATCCAGCATCTTTCGTGCTTCGTTAAAATCTCGATCGGATGTGAAACCCTGGAGGACCTCGGTTAGTATGAGGTCGCCAATGGCTAGAGGCTCATTCCCGAGCAAGGCGTCCAGGCGTTCGACTTGTGGATTCGATTTTCCCCGAAAGAAGTCGATCCACACGCTGGAGTCAACCAGAATCACTTGTCTGTTCTCATGGCCTCGAGGTCGCCCTCCCACGCAAGCTTGCCCCGTAGCCTGCGCACCTGCGCTTGCTGGTCGAGACGAAGGATGGTACGAAGACCGAGCTCGACTACCTCCCGCTTGGTCCTCAGCCCCGTGACCCGAAGGGTGTCCTTCATGAGTTTGTCGTCAATTACAATGTTGGTCCGCATGGTGTGTATTCCAGTGTTCATGCATACACATCGTACGCCAGGCAGTAGTGCTGGGGGAACCCGAGGAGACGTCGATCCATCCATGAAACCTGTTTTTTCAAGCCAAGGATTCGTGTGTACAGGGGCGGGCTGTTTGCTCCTCTCGGCATTGCTTGTGCTGCTGATGCCGGTATCACCGGCGGATGCCGGCACTGCGACGATCGAAGCGGCCCCCACAGCCGGGCACGAGGTACAGCCGCTCGTCGAGATCTACACCACGCCGTCGTGCGCCTTCTGCAAGATGCTGCGCAAATACCTGCAGGCGCGTGGCATCGAGTACACCGAGCACAATGTGAACGCGACCGTCGAGACGCGTGAGGCGTTCTATGCCAGTGGTGCGCACGGGGTGCCGGTGGTCGTGATCGGTACGCGCCGGATCCAGGGCTTCAACCCGTTGCGGATCGAGTCGGCGCTGCGGGAGGCGCGCGCCGCGGAGCCGGCAAACTGAAGAGGGTGGATACGATGCGCAACGGAGTTCCGATGAAGGCATCTTGTCGGATTGAAATCCGACCTACGGTTGGGGGCCGCCCGTAGGTCGGCATTCATGCCGACAGTTGGACGTAGGTCGGCATTCATGCCGACGGTTCGGAGATCGTCCGTAGGTCGGCATTCATGCCGACGATGCATGCGCCCGACCGGGCACCTGTCGGGTTGAAACCCGACCTACGTGGGTTGAAACCCGACCTACGTAGGTCGGCATTCATGCCGACGAAAATGGGCGCAGCAGATCAGCGCGTGATCGGCTTGTAGCGGATCCGCTTCGGCTTGGCGCCTTCCTCGCCGAGGCGCTTCTTCTTGTCTGCCTCGTATTCCTGGTAATTGCCCGCGAAGAAGGTCCACTGCGAGTCGCCTTCGGCAGCGAGGATATGTGTCGCGATGCGGTCGAGGAACCAGCGGTCGTGGCTGATCACCAGCACGCAGCCGGCAAACTCGAGCAGGGCGTCTTCCAGCGCACGCAGCGTCTCGACGTCGAGGTCGTTCGACGGTTCGTCGAGCAGCAACACGTTGCCGCCGGCAATCAGCGTCTTCGCCAGGTGCAGCCGTCCGCGCTCGCCGCCCGACAGGTTGCCGACGATCTTCTGCTGGTCGGCGCCCTTGAAGTTGAAGCGGCCGAGGTAGGCGCGGCTGGGCATCTCGAACTTGCCGACGGT
>DAOLKH010000171.1:0-4787 GCA_035331685.1 Pseudomonadales bacterium | reverse complement strand
ATGCCGACCCACGTCCGATGCGCAAACCGCAGGTCGGATTTCAATCCGACATTCGCGTCGGCATGAATGCCGACCCACGTCCGATGCGCAAACCGTAGGTCGAATTTCAATCCGACGTGGCCCGAAAATCCACCGGCAGCCCGATATGTTCGCGGAACACGAAATCGCGGTGTGCGAGCAGTTCCGGTCGCAGCGCGGCTGCAATCTCCGGATTCGTCGCGGAATACGCGTGGCGCATGTACTCCGGCATCGGGCATTCGGAGTCGGCAATGGTTGCAGCATCAGCGAAAACGCCGCCCAGTACAGATCCGCCGCGCTCAACGCGTCGCCGACGAAGTAGCGGCTGCCGCGCGCGAGTTGCGCTCGCAGTTCGCGCGCGAGGAACGACACGATGCGAACCACTTCCCCGCTCGCCCGCTCAGCCGATGCCTCGACGCAACCGTAACGGCTTGCCATCGCCTGCGCACCGGCGTCGGCCTGGCCGGCCCGCACGATCGGTGCCAGCAACATCACGCGGCGCTCCCAGCCCAGCCCTTGCCTGCCGATGATCTCGCGCGCAATGCCGAACATGCGCACACGCTCGGCAACGTCCTCGGGAATCAGCCGTGGCGACGGCGCCAGGCGTTCGGCGAGAAACAGGATCTCGAGCGAATCGGTGCACGGTGGCTCGTCGTTCCACGCGAGCACCGGCGCCGAAACCTGTCCGGTCCAGGCACGCAGTTCGGCATTCTCCGCGCCGACCTCCTGCGCGAGCGCCAGATAATCCAGCCGCTTGATATCGACGATCGCCTTCGCTGCCACGCCCCACGGACCCGGCAGGCCCTTGCTCAGCACCAGACGCAGCCCGTCGGCACGCCTTCCTTCGTCCACGCTCACGTAACGCACGCAGTCACCCCCATCACAGTTTGAACACGCGGATCGCGTTCTCGCGCAGGAACAGCGGCCACACTTCGTCGCGAAACGGCACCGACGGCATGTCGCCGAAGATGCGCTCCAGCGAAAGACCCATCGGGAAGTACCCTGCGTAGAGAATCTTGTGCGCACCGCGCGTGTTCGCGAACTCGATGATGTCACGCGGGTAGTGACGGGGCGCGAAGGCGCTGGTCATGTAGTGCAGGTTCGGGTATTTCAGCATCAGCTTGACCGCAAGTTCGGTCCACGGCTCGCAGCCGTGGCGGGTCACGATCTTCAGCTCCGGAAAGAACCAGCACACCTCGTCGAGCAGCTCCACGCGCTGCGGGTCCATCGGCAGCCGCGGCCCCGGCACGCCCATGCACGGACAGAACGGCAGATCGAGATCGACCAGTGCGGCGTAGATCGGATACCACTTCCTGTCGTTGACCGGCACCTGCGGGCACAGCCCGGACGGAAACGCCGTCACCGCCTTGATGTCGTACTCGTGCTTCAGACGGCGAATCTTGCGCACCTCGTCCATGCCGAAATTCGGATTCGCCTCGTACGAACAGAAGAAACGCTGCGGAAAACGCCGCAACGCCTCCTTTGTAGCCTGGTTGTCGTCGTCGATGCCGAGCATCGCGCGTTCGATGCCGTAACGATCCATCTCGGCGACCGTCCACGCAACGTAATCTTCCTTGCCTTCGATGCACGGCACATCCTTGAACATGTACTGCGCCGGCATGCGGAACTGTTCGCGGCTTTCCGTATCGAGCAGCAGCGGACGCATGAAGTCGTACCACTTGCTGCTGTGTTCTCCGGGAACGTTCAGCATCAGGTCGATGATCCCGATTCCACCTGGCATGCTCATGGCTCGATCCACCTCGTCAACAGTTGTTCGCTCACTTCCCAGAGTTTGTGCGCGGCATCGGCATCGCAGGCCCACGGCCGCGGCTCCACCGGCCTGCGGTCGATGAAGTAGCCGCCATTGATTCCGGCATCGGCCTCGCAGGCCAGCCATACAGCCGTGTCGGCGCCCTTCTGCGGCGAACGCATGAACGGCTTCGCGATCGCGGTCGCGATGCGCGCAACGCTTCCGTTGTTCTTGCCTATGCCGCTGGCAACTCCACCCGGATGCAGTGCATTCGAGCTGATCGTGCTGCCTTGCAGCCGGCGCGCAAGTTCGTTCGAGAACAGGATGTTCGCGAGCTTCGAGTGCCCGTAGGCCGGGAAAGCCGAGAATTCCTGATCGAGGCGCAGATCGTCCCAGCGCATCGCCTTGCAGAAGTGGTGCGCATTGGACGCCACGTGCACGATGCGCGCCGGCGCCGACTCGTGCAGCCGTCCCAGCACACGCCGTGTCAGCAGATGGTGTGCCAGATGGTTGACCGCGAGCATCTCCTCGAAACCGTCCCTGGTAAGCCGACGCTGCGCGTTCATCACACCGGCGTTGTTCAGCAGCACGTGCAGCGGCCGCCCGCTCGCCACAAACGCATCGGCCGCAGCGCGCACCGCGTCCATCGACGTGAAATCCGCGAGCAGGAAGTCGTGACGACCGCCCACAGCGGCACTGCGTACTGCGCCAAGTGCGTCGCGCCCGCGCTCGGGGTTGCGTCCGCACAGCAGCACGTCGGCACCGCGACGGGCGAGCTCCACCGCGGCAGCCAACCCGACGCCGTTCGTCGCACCGGTCACCAGCACCGTCTTGCCGTCAATGTTCCACTCGCTCACGTGCCGTGTCCCGCTGCCCGTTCAGCCATTGAACCGCGGCGCACGTTTTTCGATGAACGCGCGTGTTGCCTCGGCGAAATCGGGGCCTTTCATCAGTCGCTCTTCCACTTCCGCCTCACGCCACAGCACCTGGTTGCCGTCGGCCTCGCACATGTTGTCCCACACCAGTTGTTTGGTCGCGAGCAGCGAGGAGACCGGATGCGCGGCGATCTCGGTTGCGATCGCAACCGCCGCATCGAGCAACTGTTCGTGCGCCACCACATCGGTGACCAGCCCGATGCGCTCGGCCTCGCGCGCGTCGATACGCCGTGCCGTGAGCTGCAGGCGCAACGCCTGCGCGAGCCCGACTGTCTGCACCAGCAGCCGACTGCTGCCCATGTCCGGCATCAGCCCCATGCGCACATGACGCTCCTCGAACTGTGCGCGCTCCGACGCAATGCGGATGTCGCAGGAGAGAATCAGCGTGACGCCCCCACCGACTGCAAGCCCGTTCACGGCGACCACCACGGGCTTCGACTCGCGCATCATCTCGAGCCAGCGCAACTGCGAGCGGTAGTTCATCGGCTCGCCGTTCGGCGGCGATTCGGGATTCTCCCAGTCCTGCACGTCCAGCCCGGCGCAGAAGGCCCGCCCCTGCCCGGTCAGCACGATCGCGCCGACGCTGCTGTCCTGGTTGTAGCGCTCGAAGGCGTCATAGAGTTCGTGCACCAATTGCATGCTGAGTGCGTTCAATCGCTCGGGACGGTTCAGTGTCACGATCGCCACGCGCCCGCGCTGCTCGGTCAGGATCGTCTGGTAGCTCATCATTGTGCCTCGTCTATCTGCCTTGAAGGGCGATCGCCGATCGCCCGTACGCCCGTAGGGGCGAGCCGCGCTCGCCCATCGCCAAATGCATCCCCACCCGTAGGGGCGAGCCGCGCTCGCCCACCGCCAAATGCATCCCCACCCGTAGGGGCGAGCCGCGCTCGCCCATCGCCAAATGCATCCCCACCCCTACGGGCGCGGGCGCTGCGGCAATCGCGTGTTGTCCCAACTGAAACCGCGTTCGGGTGTGAACACGATCCAGCGCCAGTTCCTGCCCATCGCGGTACTCTGGTTGCGCGTGCTGCCGCCACTGCCGAAACCGTCCTTCGCGTATTTCAGGCCCATCGCATCGCGCACCACCGCGTCGAGGTGCTCGTCTGCTGCCTCGGCGGCGGCGTCTTCCAGCACCCGCGCGCTGCCTTCCAACATCACACCCTGCAGTTCCGGATAGCGCTCGTTGCGATCGACCGTCATCGTGCAGCGCGGGTTGCAACGCAGGTTTTCCACCTTCTGCCCGCGTGTGAACGCGTAGACCTTGTCACCCGCCCAGCAGAACCACAGCGGCGCCAGGTTGATGCGCTCTCCCGGCCCGTGCGTTGCCACACGGATGATTTTCGCTTCGCGCAGGAACGCTTCGACCTCGTCTTGACTCAGTGCGTAACTTCCATTGATCCTCATCGCCTGCCGCTCCCGTCTGCTCTGTGACCGCTACCCGATGCTCACACCAGCTCGCCGCGCACCACCGCATCGTTGCCGCCGTCGATATAGATGATCTGCCCGAGCAACTGACTGCCCTCGAAGTTCAGCAGGAAGTCGAGCAGCTCGGCAACTTCTTCCGCCTTCCCGAACTCCCTCAGCGCACGCGGATTCATCTGTCGGATCGTTTCCGCCCAGTGCGGATCGCGCAGCATGTCGCCGGTCATCGGAGTCTCGATCACACCCGGGCCAATCGCGTTCAGCAGGATCCCGGCCCCGGCCCACTGTGGCTGGATGCACGCCTTGCGCAGCCAGCGGGCAATCGCGTGCTTGGAACTCGGATACGCCCGTTCGGGACTTGCCACTGCCCGTGCCACGGCAGCGGTTTCGTCCCCTGCCAGGCACAGCTCCACCAGCCTGTCGTCAACCGGCAGGAACGCTGCGGTCGATGCAATCAGCACGGCGCGCGGCTTGTGTCCGCGTGCAAGCAGCGGCTGCAGACCTTCGAGTGTGGCCAGGGCGCCGAAATAGTTCACCGTGACGATCTCGCGCGGCATCGCCGGATTGCCGATGCCCGCGCCTGCGAGCACGGCGTCCAGACCATGCGGCGCGAGTTCGCGTGCTCGCTCGATCATGTGGGAGCGTCCTGCAGCCGTACCCAG
>DAOLKH010000170.1:0-4788 GCA_035331685.1 Pseudomonadales bacterium | reverse complement strand
AACATGTATCCCGAGTCGGCGGAATACCGTGAATACACCAGCACGCTTTCCGGAAACTGATCTGTCATGACGCACGAGAGTGATTCCAGCACGGAATGTGGGCCGGGCGAGCGACTGCGGGCCGCGCGCGAGACTGCTGGCCTGAGTGTCGCAGAGGTGGCCGAGGAGCTGCAGTTGTTGCAGTCCTTCGTGCGCGCGCTCGAACAGAACAGTTATGAGCGCATCCGTGGCGATACCTTTGTGCGTGGCTGCCTGCGCAACTACGCGCGGCTGCTCGGACTCGATCCGCAGGAAATCGTCGATGCCTACCTGCAGGCGCGTGCGCACTCCGGTCCGGCTGCGCGTCCCGGCGCCACGAAGCGGCAGCGACCGCGCGGCACCTCGGGTGCGGGGCGTATCGGCGTGGTGGTGACGCTGCTCGCGGCGAGTGCACTCTACCTTTTTTACAATCGTGCTCCATCCACGACGGACCATGCCGTGGTGGACGCAGTGGTCACGGTCGAAACCGGTGCCGGTGCGCAGGTCGTGCCGCTGATGGTGCCGGAACACGAGCCGCAAACGGATACCCGCTGAGATGTTGCATGCCTCCCCGATCGTCCGGCGGCATTCGCGCCGCATCATGGTCGGCTCGGTGCCGATTGGCGGCGATGCGCCGATTTCGGTGCAAAGCATGACGAATACCGAAACCTGCGATGTTGCGGCGACGGTTGCGCAGATCGGGGCGCTGGTGGCGGCGGGCGCCGATATCGTGCGCGTATCGGTGCCAAGCATGGAGGCGGCAGAAGCCTTCGCGGCGATCCGCAGCCAGGTCGCCGTACCGCTGGTCGCGGATATCCATTTCGATTACCGGATCGCACTCGCGGTGGCGAAGAGCGGAGTCGATTGCCTGCGCATCAATCCGGGCAATATCGGCCGCGAGGACCGCGTGCGCGCGGTGATCGATGCCGCACGCGATCACGGCATCCCGATCCGCATCGGCGTCAACGCGGGTTCGCTGGAAAAGGAACTGCAGCGCAAATACCGGGAACCGTGCGCCGATGCGATGGTCGAATCGGCCCTGCGGCACATCGACATCCTGGACCGCCACGACTTCCAGGACTTCAAGGTGAGCCTGAAGGCCTCTGACGTGTTCATGACCGTCGAGGCGTATCGCAAGATCGCCGGGCAGATCGAGCAGCCGCTGCATCTCGGGATCACCGAGGCCGGCGGGCTGCGCAGCGGTACGGTCAAGTCGGCGATCGGTCTCGGGATGCTGCTGATGGACGGCATCGGGGACACGATCCGCGTCTCGCTGGCTGCTGACCCGGTCGAGGAAATCCGTGTCGGCTGGGACGTGCTGAAAAGCCTGCGTCTGCGCGCGAAGGGCATCAATTTTGTCGCCTGTCCGAGCTGTTCGCGGCAGAACTTCGACGTGATTGCGACCGTGAACGAACTCGAGCGGCGTCTCGAGGATGTACGCGAGCCACTCGACGTGGCGATCATCGGCTGTTACGTGAACGGTCCCGGCGAGTCGCGTGCGGCGGACGTCGGCGTCACGGGAAGCGCGCCGCACAGTCTTGTGTTCGTCGGTGGCGAGCCACACCACAAGACCGATTCGACATCGCTGGTCGACGACATCGAGCGGACGATCCGCGCCGCACTGGCGGACAGGGCCGCGGCACCAGACGCCGGCGACGATGCGTTGATTGCCAAAGGTTGATGCAGGCTATACCGTGCGCATGTTTTTTTGTCCGGCGTCCCGCCCGTGGTGGCGCTTTGTCCGTCAGATTCGGAGACCAGAGCATTGCAGCAGTTGAGGGCCGTCCGCGGCATGCCCGACATCCTGCCAGCGCAGAGTGCGCTGTGGCAGCACATCGAGCGTGAAGTTGCCGCGCTGCTGCATGCGTTTGCCTACCACGAGATCCGCCTGCCGCTGCTCGAGCCGACCGAGCTGTTCAGCCGCTCGATCGGCGAGGTCACCGACATCGTCGAAAAGGAGATGTACACGTTCGCCGACCGCAATGGCGACAGTCTCACGTTGCGTCCGGAGGGCACGGCCGGCTGTGTGCGTGCGGTGCTGCAGAACGGGTTGCTGCAGACCTTGCCGCTGCGCCTGTGGTACGCGGGTCCGATGTTCCGTCACGAGCGCCCGCAAATGGGGCGCCAGCGCCAGTTCCATCAGATCGGTGTCGAGACCTTCGGGCTGTCCGGGCCGGACATAGAAGCCGAGCATCTGCTGCTGCTGAGCCGGTTGTGGCAACGCCTCGGCGTGGCACACCTGGTCCGGCTCGAGATCAATTCGCTCGGCAGCGTGCTGGCGCGTGCCGCCTACCGCGAGGCGCTGGTCGCGTATCTCGGTACGCACGTCGATGCGCTCGACGAAGACAGCCGGCGTCGGCTGGGAACGAATCCGCTGCGTATCCTCGACAGCAAGGATCCGGGTACGCGTGCGGTGCTGGCCGGGGCGCCGTCCCTGGAGTCGTACCTCGACGAGGAGTCGCGTGCGCACATGGAGGGGCTGCGCGAACTGCTCGACGCGGCGGGCGTCGCGTACCGGATCAATCCGGCACTGGTGCGTGGGCTCGATTACTACGGCAAGACCGTCTACGAGTGGGTCACCGACAGCCTGGGTGCACAGGGTACGGTATGCGCTGGTGGTCGCTACGACGTGCTGGTGGCTCAACTCGGTGGTTCGGCAACGCCCGGGGTCGGCTTTGCGATGGGTGTCGAACGTCTGGTGTTGCTGCTTGCTGCGGCCGGCGTGACGGTACAGGACTGTGCCAGGCCACACGTGTGCTGGGTGGTCGCAGACGATGCGGCCCGGCACTTTGCGTTCGTGGTCGCCGAAGGCCTGCGCGATCGCCTGCCATGGCTGCGGATGCAGATGCCGTGCGGGGAAGGCAGCCTGCGCAGCCAGATGAAGAAGGCGGACCGCAGCGGGGCGGAATTGGCATTGATCGTCGGTGGTGACGAACTGGCCGCAGCGCAGGTCAGCGTGCGCGGGCTGCGCGAAGGTGGCGTGCCACAGACGGGGGTCGAGGCCGGGCACCTGGCGACATTTCTGGCAGCACAGTTGACCGCGTCCGGGGTGGACGCGGCGCATTGAACGCGACGGGGAGAGTGCGTGGATCCTTATAGAACCGAAGAAGACCAGATCAGGGCGCTGAAGCAGTGGTGGGAGCATAACGGCTCGTCGACCCTGTTCGGCCTCGGCCTCGCGCTGGCGATCGTGTTCGGCTGGCAGTGGTGGCACCAGCGCCAGCAGTCCGCCGGGGAGCAGGCCGCGATGCTGTACCAGCAGTTGCTGCAGGCCGTGGAGAACTCGGCCGAGGACGAAGTACAGCGTACAAATGCCCGCCATCTGGGCGGTGAGTTGCTGAAGATCGCAGCGGTCTCGCGTCTTGGTGATCAGACGCAACTGATGCTGGCACGCATCGCGGTGGAAAGGGACGATTTCGCGGAGGCTCAGCAACACCTCGAAGCGGTGCTCGATCACAACCCCGATGTCGTACGCGGGGCACTCGCTACTCGCGTCTACGGATTGTTCGGGCGGGCACCCGATCCGGAACTCGGCGCACTGGCACGGGTACGGCTGGCTCGTGTGCAGTTCGCTGCCGGCAATGCGGACGCAGCGCTCGCCACACTCGAGGCGGCCGGCACCGACGATTTTCTCTGGCAGCGACACGAATTGCGCGGCGACATCCTGCGCCAGCACGGTGATCGTGCGGCCGCGCTGCAGGCGTATCAGGCAGCATCGGCAGCGGCGGATGTGCGTGTACCGCCCTTGTTGCAGATGAAGCTGCGCGAACTCGAACTCGAACCTGATGCAGTACAGACTGCGGCGCCAGTGGCGACGGAAGCTGCCACCACCACCGAGACGGCACCTGAAGACAAGGGAGCGCAACCATGATGACCCGTATCGCGGCCGGCTCCGGCAGCACATTCGCGCGCATCGCGCTGTTGTTCATGCTTGGCGGACTGTTGCAGGCGTGTTCGGTAGTCGACTGGGTGAAGGGTATAGGCAGCGGCAGCAGCAGCGAGGAAAAGGAAGCACTGAAGCCGGCGCCTCTGGTGGACTTCTCGGCTGAAACCGAGCTGTACAAGGTATGGAGCGCCGGTGTCGGCAACGGCCAAGGCAAGGAGTACAACCGGCTGCAGGTGGCTCTCGACGGCACGACGATCTTTGCCGCGTCCGCCGATGGTACCGTTGCCGCATTCGATGCCGCGACCGGCAAGCGGCGCTGGAGGATCGACGTCGATGCCGGTCTGTCCGGTGGTGTCGGCGTGGGCGGTGATCTGGTGCTCGCGGGCGATACCGCAGGCAACGTGATCGCGCTCGAAAGCGCGAGCGGGCACGAGTTGTGGCGTGCGCGTGTCAGCAGCGAAGTGCTGGCGGCGCCGGCGGCGTACTGGGACGTGGTCGTGGTGCATACGCTCGATGGCAACATAAACGGATTCGACGCACGCACCGGGGCACGGCTTGCCGATCTTCGGCTCGAGGGCCAGGAAGGAGAAGAGATCCTCGAGGTAGAGGCCGGGGCGGCCGAGCCAGGTCGAGAAGTTCGCGAAGCAGAGCGCGAAGCCCTGCGCCACGCCGTCGATCTCGCCGATCCAGCACTCGGCGGTCGGCCCGCGCCCGAGCCCTTCGCCGAACAGGTGGCGCTCGAGGAGGTCCGCCGTCGCGATCGCGTCGTTCGGAGCGCGCTCGTACTCGGCGAGCTCCTTCACCAACGCGAGGATGAGCGGGACGTCGGCGCGGGTCGCATCGCGGATCGTGACGCGGGGCATCAGGGCCTCCGGAGATCTTCG
>DAOLKH010000169.1:0-4927 GCA_035331685.1 Pseudomonadales bacterium | reverse complement strand
CGTTGCGCGAGCGACTGGATGCCGGGCGTGAGCAGGCCATGTTGTCACGCGAACTGGCGACGATCCGTACCGACGTCGCGCTCGATTACGACTGGCGTACGCTGGTCGACACGCAGCCGGATCGCGAGGCCCTGCTGCACTGGTTTGCCGAGCTCGAATTCCAGACCTGGCGCGAGGAGCTGCTGCGCGAGAACGGTACGGTTGCGGATGCCCCGGCGTCCGGTGTCGCCGACCGTGACTACGAAGCCGTGCTCGATCGCGCGGGGCTCGAGCGCTGGGTGGCGCGCATCGCTGCCAGCGCGTGCTTCGCGATCGACACCGAGACGACCAGCCTCGATTACATGGCGGCGCGTGTGGTCGGTGTCTCGCTCGCCGTCGAGCCAGACCAGGCTGCCTACATTCCGTTCGGGCACGACTATCTCGGTGCGCCGGAACAGCTCGACGCTGCCGAGGTGTTCGCGGCGTTGCGCCCGCTGCTCGAAGCCGAACAACCACGCAAGATCGGACAGAACCTCAAATACGACATCAACGTGCTGGCCAACCACGGCATTGCGCTGCGCGGGATCGGCTGGGACACCATGCTCGAGTCCTATGTGCTCGATTCGGTCGCATCGCGCCACGACATGGACACGCTCGCGCAGCGTCATCTGGGCCAGCGCACGATCCGCTACGAGGACGTTGCGGGCAAGGGCGCGAAGCAGATCGGTTTCGAGCAGGTAAAGATCGACGATGCGACGCGCTACGCGGCGGAAGACGCCGATGTCACGCTGCGCCTGCACCGGGTACTGTGGCCGCAGCTCGAACAGCAGGAGCGCCTGCGTGCGGTGTTCGAGGAAATCGAGATGCCACTGGTGCCCGTGCTGTCGCGTCTCGAGCGCCAGGGGGCGCTGATCGATGTGTCGCTGCTCTCTCGCCACAGCCATGAACTTGGCGAGAAGCTGCTCGCGATCGAGGCGCGCGCACACGCGCTGGCGGGCCAGCCGTTCAATCTGGGGTCGCCGAAGCAGTTGCAGGAAATCCTGTTCGACAAGCTCGGCCTGCCGCGCATCGGCAAGACCCCGACCGGCCAGCCGTCGACCGCCGAACCCGTGCTGCAGGAACTCGCGGAACGCTTCGACTTGCCGCGCGTGATCCTCGAATACCGCACGCTCGCGAAGCTGAAGTCCACCTACACCGACCGCCTGCCGCAGCAGGTATCTGCTGCCACCGGGCGTGTGCACACCTCGTACCAGCAGGCGGTTACCGCAACCGGGCGGCTGTCGTCGACTGACCCCAACCTGCAGAACATTCCGGTGCGTACCGCCGAGGGGCGGCGTATCCGTCAGGCCTTCATCGCGCCGCCTGGCTACCGCCTGCTCGCGGCCGACTACTCGCAGATCGAGTTGCGCATCATGGCGCATCTTTCCGGTGACCCTGGTCTCATCGACGCGTTCGAGCACGGTCACGACGTGCACCGCGCGACCGCGGCGGAAGTGTTCGGTCTCGCCATCGACGCGGTCGACGACGATCAGCGTCGCAGCGCGAAGGCGATCAACTTCGGACTGATCTACGGCATGTCGGCGTTCGGTCTGGCGAAGCAGCTCGGGGTCGGGCGCGCCGCGGCGCAGGCGTACATCGACCGCTACTTTGCCCGCTATCCGGGCGTGCACGACTACATGGACCGTACGCGCCGGCAGGCAGCAGCGGATGGCTACGTCGAAACCCTGTTCGGGCGGCGGCTGTATCTGCCCGATATCCGTTCGCGCAATCCCGCCAGTCGTCAGGCGGCGGAGCGCACCGCGATCAACGCACCGATGCAGGGCAGCGCGGCCGACATCATCAAGCGCGCGATGATCGCCATGGATGCATGGTTGCTCGACAGCGGCTTTCCGGCACGCATGGTGCTGCAGGTGCACGACGAACTGGTGTTCGAGGTACGCGAGGATGCGGTTGACGAGCTTGGCAACCGTGTGCGCGAGCTGATGTCCGGCGCCGCCACACTGGCGGTGGAGCTGCTCGTCGATATCGGCAGTGGCAGCACCTGGGACGAGGCGCACTGAGCGTTGCGCCCGGCGCGAAGGATCATGTGAATGCTCAAGGGGTTTTGCGACACTTTCTTCAGTCGTGCGCGGTGCTCGTGAACCAGGCGTCGAGACGGGCGCGTGCCTCGTCGATCCCGCTGCCGTCGAGTGCCGAAAACAGTTGCACCGTGGTCGCCGGCACGGTGGCCAGTTCCCGGCTCACGGCGAGCAGGGCTGATTTCGCGGCGCCGCGCGCGAGCTTGTCGGACTTGGTCAGCAGCACATGCAGCGGAGTCGCGAGCGCAGCCGCCCAGCGGATCAGTTGGCGGTCCTGCTCCTTCAGCGGGTGACGCACGTCCATCAGCAGCACGATGCCGGCCAGCGACTGGCGCTCGCGCAGATAGCTCTCGACCAGTCGCCCCCAGGCCCGGCGCAGTTCCTCCGGGATGCGGGCGAATCCGTAGCCCGGCAGGTCGACCAGCCGCCGCTGCTCGTCGAGTGCAAAGAAATTGATCTGCTGTGTCCTGCCCGGCGTCTTGCTGGTACGCGCGAGCTTTGTCTGCGCGCAGATGGCGTTGATCGCGCTCGACTTGCCCGCGTTCGAGCGGCCGGCGAATGCGACTTCGACGCCATGATCTGCGGGGCATTGCGCCAGACGCGCCGCGCTCAGAATGAAGGTGGCGCGCCGGTAATCGGGTGCGTTCAGGGGTGCCGGCAAAAGGCTACTCCTCACGTTTCATGTTCGAAACCTGCTTTGCTATACTGCGCCGGCCTCAAGTTTCGGCCAGTCTAGCACGCCCCATGCGGGTGGCCGGTCCGAAGCAACGGTATCCACAAACCTGTATGGCAGGAGTCGATGATGAACAAGTTCGCGGTTGCAGCTTTTGGCCTGGTAATGGCGTCTTCGTTTGCGTACGCAGACCGTAGCGTCGATGAGCTCTATCCCAAGACCTGTACGATGTGCCACGCACAGGGAATCGCCAATGCACCGAAGACTCACGATGCAGCCGCGTGGCAGCCCCGTCTGGAATCTGTAGGTGGTACCGTCGAAGGGCTGGTCGAGGTCGCGAAGAAGGGCCTGAACGCGATGCCGCCGAAGGGCATGTGCAACGACTGCACCGACGGCGAGTTCAAGGAACTGATCGAGTTCATGATGAAGCCGGCGTCCTGAGGCGCGCTGTCGCACCCCCGTTGACAACAAAGGATCCGAGATCGTGATCAAGAGAATCGCAATGGTGGTTGCTGCGTGCACGCTGGCGGGTCATGTGCTCGCCGCGGGCGATGCGGAGGCGGGCAAGGCGAAGGCTGTCGCGTGTGGTGCCTGTCATGGTGCCGACGGCAACAGCCTGGTGCCGAACTTTCCGAAGCTCGGCGGGCAGCATGCCAGCTACCTGCTGAAGCAGATGCACGACATCAAGAGCAATGCGCGTGCGGTACCGGAAATGATCGGTCAGCTCGATGCGATGAGCGATCAGGATATGGAAGACATCGCGGCGTACTATGCGTCGCAGGCGTCGACGCGGGGTGCAGCGAAGGAAGCGTTGGTCGAGCTCGGTGAAAGCATCTATCGGGCAGGTGTACGCGAGAAGGGCATTGCAGCGTGTGCTGCCTGCCATTCTCCGACCGGAGCCGGTAATGGGCCTGCCAGGTATCCGATGCTCAGTGGGCAGCATGCGGACTACATTGCGACCGCGTTGCGCAAGTTCCGCAACGACGAGCGCACCAACGACGGTGACACACGCATCATGCGCGATGTCGCTGCCCGTCTCAGTGACAGGGAACTCGAGGCGGTTTCCAGCTACGCGTCCGGGCTGCACTGACACCGAAGTACCGTGCCGCAAACGGGTAGAAATACCCGTTTGCGGTGTTGTCGTGGGCGCATTCCGAAACGATTCTGCGCCTGCCAGTGCCCTGTTTGGCACTGGGTACCGTTTCCACCACACCGGAGAGGAGACAGGACGCATGAAGCGTTTCTTTGCCGTTCTTGCCCTGCTGTTGTGCATTCCCGCCGCACTTGCCGTGGAAAACCCTGCACCGCGCTACGTTGAGGGTACGCACTACGTGCGTCTGCCGCAGGCAGTGCCGACGGCGGATCCGCAGAAGATCGAAGTCGTCGAGGTGTTCTGGTACGGCTGCATCCACTGTTTCCATCTCGAACCGCTGATCGAGGCCTGGCAGAAGACGCTTGGTGCCGACGTCGATTTTCACCGCTCGCCGGCGATCTGGAACCAACTGATGGCTGTGCATGCGCAGGCTTTCTATACGGCGCAGGCGCTTGGCGTGCTGGATCGCATGAACGGTCCGCTGTTTGCCGCGTTGAACGCGGAGGGGTCGGGGCGCAAACAGCTTGGCAATGTCGATGAACTTGCCCGCTTCTTTGCCGAGCACGGTGTACCGGAAGAGCAGTTCCGCAAGACTTTCAACTCGTTCGGTGTCGAGAGTGCCGTGAAGCAGGCGGATGCGCGGGCGCGCGGCTACGGCATCACCGGTACCCCGGAGCTGATCGTCGCCGGCAAGTATCGCGTTTCGGGCCGTACCGCAGGAGCGCCGGCGGAGATGCTGAAGGTCGTCGATTTCCTCGTTGAACAGGAGCGCGTTGCACGCTCGGTTCGATAAATTGTCATATCGCGTCTATTCTTCTTGCCGTACGGAGCGGCGACCATGAGGTCGTCGCTGAACTTCGGCCCGCACGACACACAGCGGTGTCAGCGGTGGTGTCCTGCCCGAGTGGCGGAAGGCGGCGATGGCAAAAGTCAAACTCACACGCGAAATGGTCGAGCGTATCGAGAAGGCTCTCGATGAACGCAAATTGGTGGCTGCCTCGGCAGCCGCGGATGGAGGCGGTCGCCGGCGCAGCAGACGTGGTGGACGGCGCACCACGGACGAGGCACGCGCAGCAGGCACGCTGGAGCCAGCCCCCCATCCAG
>DAOLKH010000168.1:0-4969 GCA_035331685.1 Pseudomonadales bacterium | reverse complement strand
GTGATCACGGGCGCGTCGCTGCCGTTGCGCGCGGAATGCGCAACCCGCGGCGCGGTGCAGCGGCGCTCTGCCAGCCACTGCAGCCGCTGCTCGTCGCGTGGTCCGGACGTACCGAGCTGAAGACACTCGGATCGACCGAGATTGCAGGGAACGCCGGCGTGCTTGCGGGCGAGCGACTCTACAGTGCGCTCTACGTCAACGAGCTGCTGTTGCGTCTGCTGGCGCCGCAGGATCCGCATCCGGCTCTGTTCGATGCCTATGCCGTGCTGCTGGTGCAGCTCGCGGGTGAGCATGCGCTCGAACCCTTGCTGCGCCGCTTCGAGCTGCTGCTGCTGCGCGAGCTGGGTTACGGGCTCGCGCTCGACCACGACGTGGATGGTGGTGGGGTGCTCGAGCCTGCAGCAAGCTATCTGTTCGATCCCGGCAGTGGCTTTCGTCTTGCGGATCGGGGCGCGGAGGCCACTGCCTATCCGGGGTATGTGCTTGCAGCGATCGCACGCGAGGATTTTTCCGACCCAATGACGCGCCGCCACGCGAAGCGTCTGCTGCGTGTGGCGTTCGCAGAGCTGCTCGGACCGCGACCGTTGCTGAGTCGCCGCTATTTCCCTGCGCATCCGCCCGATGGCCGGACCGGGTGAGCCGTTCCGGGTTGCACCGACGTATCATGCATGAGGTGACAGGAAATGAGTCGAAGCATGAACGATCCAGAGTGCAATCCTCCTGCAGCCACATCAGGCGCGACAGATGCGACCGGATTCGCCACGATCGAGGCCACGGCGGGCGAGACCCCGCTGGTGCGCCTGCAGCGCATGCAGGCTGGCAGCGACAACACGGTTTTGCTGAAGCTGGAGGGCAACAACCCGGCAGGGTCGGTGAAGGACCGTCCGGCGCTGGCGATGATCCGCGGGGCCGAGGAACGTGGTGAAATTCGCCCCGGTGACACGCTGATCGAGGCGACCAGCGGCAACACCGGAATCGCGCTTGCGATGGCCACGGCGATTCGCGGTTACCGGCTGCTTCTGATCATGCCGGAGCACATGAGCGAGGAGCGCCGGCAGGTAATGCGTGCCTTCGGTGCCGAACTGATCGACGTGCCGCGTGCGGGCGGCATGGAGGCCGCGCGCGACCTCGCACTGCGCCTGCAGTCACAGGGGCGCGGGCACGTGCTCGACCAGTTCGCGAACCCCGACAATCCGCTGGCACACTACCGGGGCACAGGGCCGGAAATCTGGCGCCAGAGCGGGCAGCGCATCACGCATTTCGTCGCCTCGATGGGTACCACCGGAACGATCATGGGTGTGTCGCGCTACCTGAAGGAGCGTGATTCGTCGATTCGCGTGATCGGTCTGCAACCGGCCGAAGGAGCGTGCATTCCCGGGATCCGTCGCTGGTCGCAAGCGTATCGTCCGCAGATCTACGAGCCCGAGCGTGTGGACGAACTGATCGATGTTTCGCAGCAGGAGGCCGAGACGACGATGCGTGAATTGGCAGCGCGTGAGGGAATCCTCTGCGGCGTGTCCTCCGGTGGTGCTGTCGCCGGGGCGTTGCGCGTCGCGGCGCGCACGCGCGGGGCAGTGATCGCCACGATCGTGTGTGATCGCGGCGACCGTTACCTGTCCACCGGCGTGTTCGACGCGCACTGAGGCGGCCATGGTCGCGATCCGCCACGCGCACGATCTGCCCGACTCGTTGCCCGCCGACGGTGCGGCGCTGCTCGCGCGCGTACCACAGGCGGAGACGGTCAGCGGCAGCGAGCGGATTGCCGCCGCGTTCGACTGCCTGTTGCGTGCGAGCGTGGGCGAAGCGGCCGGGAATCAGCGCAGGCGGATTGCCGCCGCGCTCGATATCGTCGAGACGCTGGTGTTGCTCGGTCTGGACGCCGACGCGCTGGTCGCCGGTGTACTGAGCCAGCTGCCGGCCACGCACGATATCGATGATGCCGCGTTGCGCCGGGCATTCGGTGACGCGGTCCCCACGCTGCTCGACGGCGTGCAGCGCATGGACGTGCTCGGCGCTGGTCCGGGAATGCCGGGAGTGAGCAGTTTCGCGAACCGGCGCCGTCAGGGCGAGATGCTGCGCCGCATGCTGGTGTCGATGATCGATGATCCCCGCGTGGCGCTGATCCGCCTTGCCGAGCGTGTGCAGGCGTTGCGGATCCTCGACGCTGCCGATCGCAGTGAACATGCACTGCAGACCGCGCGTGCCGCGATGGAGATCTGGGCGCCGCTCGCGCACCGGCTCGGAGTTGGACAGATCAAGTGGGAGCTCGAGGATCTGGCGTTTCGCCAGTTGCAGCCAGACGATTACCGGCGCATTGCGAACCTGCTGGCCGAGCGGCGTGTCGATCGCGATCGTTTCATCGTGGCCGCGAGCGAGCGTCTCGACGCAGCGCTGGCTGCCGCAGGTCTGCACGCCGATCTGTCGGGGCGCTCGAAGCACCTTTACAGCATCTGGCGCAAGATGCAGCGCAAGGGCATCGGGATCAGCGAGGTCTACGATGCGCGTGCGCTGCGCGTGCTGGTCGATACGGTCGCCGAATGCTACTCCACGCTCGGGGTAGTGCATGGACTGTGGCGCAATCTGCCGGGCGAGTTCGACGATTACATCGCGAACCCGAAGCCGAACGGCTACCGTTCGCTGCACACAGCGGTGATCGGTGACGGAGGCAAGGTGCTCGAGGTGCAGATCCGCACGCGTGGCATGCACGCGGAGGCCGAGCTCGGCATCTGCGCCCACTGGACCTACAAGGGTGGCGAGCAGGGCATGCAGGCCAGCGGCTACGACGACAAGATCGCGTGGCTGCGGCAGGTGATCGAATGGGGAGGCGAACTCGACGCGACGGAGACGATAGCCGAGCATCTGCGCTGCGAGGTGGTGGCCGATCGCGTCTACGTGCTGACACCCGACGGCCATGTGGTCGATCTGCCGGCGGGAGCGACACCGGTCGATTTTGCGTACCAGGTCCACAGCGAACTCGGGCATCGCTGCCGGGGCGCGCGCGTCGATGGGCGCATTGTCGGCCTGGACCATATGCTGAGCACGGGGGAGCGTGTCGAGATCCTGCGCGGCAAGCAGGCTGCGCCAAATCGCGACTGGCTTCGCCCCGGCAACGTGTTTGTGCACACGGCGCGTGCGCGCAGCCGGATCCGCCACTGGTTCAGGCAGCAGGACCGCGAGCAGCTGATCGCCGCGGGGCGCTCGCTGCTCGAGCGGGAACTGCGCCGCGTCGCATTGCCGGCACCCGCGCTGCCTGCGTTGGCGCGCTCCATGGGTTTCGCGGACTCCCACGACCTGTTCGCGGCACTTGGCAGCGGAGAGACTGGCGTCGGCGAGATCATTGCCCGCCTGGCCCCGGAAGACTCCCCGGTCGTGCCGTTGGCAAAGCCGGGGGCGGCACGCGGTGCGCGTGCGGGTGGACACGCGCGCAGCGAGATCGAGGTTGCGGGAGTGGACAATGTGATGACCACGCTCGCGCGCTGTTGTGCACCGCTGCCGGGCGACGCGATTGCCGGCTACGTGACGACGGGGCGTGGCGTCAGCGTGCACCGGGCGGACTGCGCCAAGCTGCAACGGTTGACGCAACACAGCCCCGGGCGCGCCATCGAAGTGCGCTGGCGTGCCAGCGCGGTGCGGCTGCATGAGGTACAGGTGCGTGTGATCGCGCACGATCGTCCGGCGCTGTTGCAGGAGCTGGTCACGCTGCTCGGCAACGAGCGTGTGAACGTGCTCGATCTCGGGGTCACGGTCGATCGCAGGCGCCGCCTGGCGACGGTACGGCTCACGATCGAGATCGCCTCGCTGGAGGTTCTGAGGCATGTCCTCGGGAAGATCGCGCGGGTGCGCGGTGTGCTTGCCGCACGCCGTCACGTCGAATGAAAGCGGAGGCTGGATGAGGCGCTACGGTATCGAGGATCTCTGCGAACTGATGCGCCGGCTGCGTGATCCGCATGGCGGATGCCCGTGGGATCTGCGCCAGGACCATGCATCGTTGCTCGAGCACACGCTGGAGGAAGTGTACGAATTTGCCGATGTCGTCGGGCGGGGCGATGACGAGGCGATGCGTGATGAGCTGGGTGACTATCTGTTCCAGGCAGTCTTTCATGCGCAGGTCGCTGCCGAGCGGGGTGCCTTCGATTTCGGCGACGTCGTGCATGCAATCGTCACCAAGCTGCTGCGGCGGCATCCGCACGTATTCCCGGATGGCACGCTCGACGGCCGTCGTGATCCGGGTGTCTGTACGGACGAAGGGGCAGTGCGTGCGCTGTGGGAGCGTGGCAAGCAGGAAGAGCGGCGCCAGCGCGCACTGCACGGCGTGCTCGATGATGTGCCGCTGGCACTGCCGGCGTTGCCGCGCGCAGCAAAGCTGCAACGACGGGCGGCGGGGGTTGGTTTCGATTGGCCCGATGTGGGCGGTGTGATCGACAAGCTGTGCGAGGAACTCGGAGAGCTCGAGATGGCTCGCCGTGATCGCGATCCGGATGCGATCACGGATGAGTTCGGCGATCTGTTGTTCAGTTGCGTCAATCTGGCACGCCATCTCGGCGTCGATGCGGAAGCTTCCCTGCGCCACGCGAACATGAAGTTCGAGCGACGCTTTCGCGCGCTCGAACAGGAAGTGCAGCGGCGTGGAATCGCATGGGATGCCTGTGAATCGCAGTTCCTCGACGGCATCTGGGAGGCAGTGAAGCAGCACGAGCGGGCCGGCAATCGCTGAAATGTGTTCACTTGCAGGCACCCTCTTGCGGCTTGTTATCGCTGCTGTGGGTGTGTAATGTTCAGCGCCTTTGTTCAGATCATCGAACCGAGATCGCACCGTTCGAGTGGCGATCCTGCAGGAGACAAACGATGCGCGTGATTCTTCTGGGCGCTCCCGGCGCAGGCAAGGGTACCCAGGCGCAGTTCATCATGGAGCGTTTCGGTATTCCCCAGATATCGACTGGTGACATGCTGCGTGCGGCGGTAAAGGAGG
>DAOLKH010000167.1:0-4983 GCA_035331685.1 Pseudomonadales bacterium | reverse complement strand
CTGGAACAGCAAGTTCCTGCAGCATGTGAAGTATCATTGGGCACGCAGCCACCGGGCAGCGAGCACCGCGGAGCACAGGCATGGAACACGGCAAGGATCTGGCGGAACGGGCACTACGCGATCTCGAAGCATCGTCGAAGACCTCACGGACCGCAGCTGGGCAGACTGAGGCGCGCCGCGATCAGGCGCAGGTCGATGCGATCAACCAGGTCTTCGCGCTGTTTCGACTGAACTACCACAATCAGTACTACAGCGCCTACGGCGACGCCACGCAGCTCAACCAGATCAAGCGCCTGTGGCTGGACAGCCTGGCGCAGTTCGGCACGGAAACGATACTGCTCGGCGCGCGCCGCTGCATCGAGACTTCGGAATACCTGCCGACGCTGGCGCGCATGCGCGAATGCTGCAACGACGCGCGCATGGCAGCCCAGGGCCTGCCCGACGCACGCAGTGCGTACCACGAGGCCTGCCTGGCCGGCGAACCGCGCCACGCACAGCGCTGGAGTCATCCGGCCGTGTATCACGCGGGACGCGAAACCGGCTGGTTCCTGCTCGCATCCACACCGGAACGCAAGGCATTTCCGCTGTTCGAGAGCAACTATCAGGCGATCTGTGAACGGCTCGCCAACGGCGAAGTGCTGGAATTGCCGGCCCCGACCAGCGCAGCAACGCGCGCACCAGCGCCGCCATCACCCGAACAGCAGCACGAGCATCTCGAGCAGTTGCGCCGGCAGACCGGAATCGGCTGAAGGCACACGCGCACCCGGCGTCTCGAAGATCATCTTCATTTACCGGCACAGGAGGATTTCAACATGAGCACCAACGCCTTTTCGATTCGCGGCCGTACGGCACTGATCACCGGTGCATCACGTGGCATCGGACTCTCGATCGCCGAACTGTTCGCCGACGAGGGCGCCGAGGTCGTACTGGTCGCGCGCAAGCAGGAATCGCTGGACGAAGCGGCAGCCGCTATCCGCGCACGCGGCGGCAAGGCGCATGCGATCGCCTCGCACATGGGCAAGAGCGAGGACATCCAGCGCCTGGTCGCAGCGCTCGACGAACGCGGACTCGCCATCGACATCCTGGTCAACAATGCCGGCATCAGCCCGCCGCACACCGAGTCCTTCGCCGACACGCCGGAATCGCTGTGGGACAAGATCATGGACGTGAACCTGAAGGGTCCGTTCCTGCTGAGCGGCGCGATCGGCAAGCGCATGGTCGCGCGCGGCAAGGGCAGCATCATCAACATCAGCACGACATCGGCGCTGATGTCGCAGCCCGAAATCGGCGCGTACTGCGTGTCGAAGGCTGGCCTGAATACCGTGACGCGCTGCTTCGCGCGCGAGTTCGGCCCGCACGGTGTGCGCGTGAACGCGATCTCTGCGGGCGTCATCAGAACCGTGATGGGCGATCACACGCTGAACGATCCCGGGCGCTACGCCGACATGATGAAGATCAACCCGCTGAAGCGCGCCGGCCTGCCCGAGGAAGTTGCGAACGCGGTGCTGTTCTTCGCCAGCGACGCGTCGAGCTACTCGACCGGGACGATCTTCCAGGTCGACGGCGGCGTGCTGAGCTGAGCGCGGGCACAGACACAGATGAGCACACACCACACCGTCACCGACATCTTCCGTTCCCGCGCAGAAGACGGGCACGTCGCGCTGCGCCATGGCGACCAGCAGTGGAGCTACCGCGAGCTGATCGCCGCTGGCGCCGAACGCGCTGCGTTCCTGCTCGCCAACCGCCGCGCGGGCCCGTTCCACGTCGGCATCCTGCTCGACAACGTGCCCGAGTTCCCGCTCTGGCTCACCGGCTGCATTCTGGCCGGTGCGACCATGGTAGGTTTGAACCCGACCCGCCGGGGCGCTGACCTCGCGCGCGACATCACACACACCGACTGCCAGTTCGTGATCAGCGCTGAAGCGTACCGCGCCGAGCTTGCGAGCCTGCGTGATGTGATCGGCAACGCCCGCATCGTCGACATCGACTCCGGGGAGCAGGCCGCGCTGCTCGCGCCATTCGCAGGCGCAGCGCTGCCCGAAGTCACGGTGAACCCGGGCGACACCTTCGCGCTGATCTTCACCTCCGGTTCGAGCGGAGCGCCGAAGGCGTGCATCTGCTCGCATGGGCGGGTTGCGGCACTCGCCACGCTGGTGTCGCAGTTCTTCGGTTTCGGCCGGGATTCCGTGAGCTATGTATCGATGCCGTGGTTCCACAACGCCGCGATCAGCATGGGCTGGCTGCCCACGGTGGTCGGCAAGGGGACGACCATCATCCGCAGGTTCAGCGTCTCGGGCTTCCTGCCGGATGTGCGCCGTTACGGTGTCACGCATTTCAACTACGTGGGCAAACCGCTCGCGTACCTGTTGACGGCACCCGAGCAGCCGGACGACCACGACAACACGCTGCGCATGGTGTTTGGCAACGAGGGAGCGATCGCGGACCAGGAAAATTTCGCCAGGCGTTTCGGCTGCACCGTGATCGACGGTTACGGTTCTACCGAAGGCGGCATCTCGATCGCGCGCACACCGGACATGCCGCGCGGCTGCCTCGGCGTATCGCAGCAGCCCGGGGTGAAGGTGCTGAACCCCGAAACCGGCGCGGAATGCGCGCGGGCGCACTTCGACACCGATGGCAGGCTGCTGAACCCGAATGACGCGATCGGCGAACTTGCCAACGTCGATGGTGCACAGGGTTTCGAGGGTTACTGGAACAACCCCGAGGCCAACCACCGTCGCGTGCACGACGGTGTGTTCTGGACCGGAGACCTCGCATACCGCGACGAGCAGGGCTATTTCTGGTTTGCCGGTCGTGACGACGACTGGTTGCGCGTGGACGGCGAGAACATCGCGTCGGCTCAGATCGAGCAGGCCCTGTTCCGCCATCCCGACGTCGTGCTTGCAGGCGTCTACGCGGTACCCGACGACGTGGTCGGTGACCGCGTGATGGCTGCGCTGCAACTGCGCCCCGGTGCCCGCTTCGACGCTGCGGAGTTCGAACGCTTCCTGGCTGCGCAGACCGACTTCGGCACCAAATGGATGCCCGCGTTCGTGCGCGTCATGCAGGAGATTCCGGTCACTGCCACCGCCAAGGTGATGCGCAGGCAATTGCGCGAGCAGCGCTGGCGCACCGACGATCCGCTGTGGTGGAAGCCACGCATGGACGAGCCGTACCGGCGCATGAGCGCGGAAGACGTTGCGGCCTGGGAAGCGCGCTTCGCACCGGGGACGCTGACGCGCCTGTAGGTCGGGCTTCAGCCCGACGTGTTGTGGGTCGGGCTTCAGCCCGACAGGTGTGACGATTTCCGTCGGCATGAATGCCGACCCACGTAGGTCGGGTTTCAACCCGACAGGTGTGACGATCAAGGGAGCAGGCTACAGTGAGCGGAGCACTCGATACGGAACAGATGATCGAATACATGCGCCAGCGTGCGGGGGCGTTCATGCGCATCCTCGACGGCAGCGTGGAAGCGATCGATCAGCAGCGCGGCTGGGCGCGGCTGCGCTGGCATCCGACCGAAGCATGCTGCCATTCGGGAACGATCGTGCAGGGCGGTTTCGTGACCTCGATGCTCGACGCGGCGATGGCGCACGCGATCACCGCGAAGGTTGGCGTCGGCATGATGGCACCGACGCTGGAGCTGAAGGTGTCGTTCTTCAGGATCTGCAGCCCCGGGGTGTACTTCAGCGAAGGCCTCGTGGTGCACAGCACGCGCTCGGTCGCATTTGCCGAGGCAGACCTGACCGACGCGGATGGCACACCGATCGCACGCGCCTCGGCCACCTGCAAGGTAGCTCCACTGAAGGGTTGAACCGCACCGGCACACCGCCTCTGTCCGAGGCAATGCGCGGTACGGCCGGAAGACGGGCCTCAGCGGCGCAGGTTGCCGGCGCTGCCTGCGCGCAGGCGATCGAGCGCGGGGTCGAGGCGGCGCGAACGCACGATCTGCGGTGCGCGCAGCAGATAGAACAGGCTCGCAAAACCGCTCCAGACATGAACCAGCCGGGTGAACGGAAACACCAGGAATATGGTCATGCCGAGGAACATGTGCGCCTTGAATACCCAGCCTACGTCGGCCAGCAGTGCAGCGGCGCCGCCACGGAACGTCACCACGTGCTGCGCCCATCCGGCGAGCTTCAGCATCGTGCTGCCATCGAGATGCTGAGCAGAAATCGGGATGGTCGCCAACCCGAGCAGCAGTTGCAGCCACAGCAGCACCGCGATCAGGATGTCACCGGGGCGCGATGCCGCGCGGATGCGCTCGTCGAACAGCCTCCGCTGCAGCAACAGCGTCAAGCCGATGAAGCCCAGCGTGCCGGCGATTCCACCCGAAACCATCGCCAGCAACTGCTTTGCACCGCTGCTGATGAACGGCTCGTAGATGAAGTGCGGCGTCAGCATGCCGATCAGGTGACCGAAGAACAGGAACAGCACACCGATGTGGAACAGGTTGTTCGCCAGGCGCAACTGCCCGCGTCGCAGCAACTCCGAGGAATCGCTCTTCCACGTGTACTGGTCACGGTCGAAGCGGATCAGACTGCCGACCAGAAAGACCGCCATGCAGATGTACGGATAGATTCCGAACAGCAGGTAATCGAGAGCGTTCATGACAGGGCTCCGTTGCTGGAAACAGGTGCGGCGACGCGCGGCGGCTCGCCAACCAATCGAACCGGGTCGGCGGATGCGACCGGCAGTGGTCGTGCGCGATACGGCGTGCAGCCGTCGAAGGCGGGTGGCTCTTCCCACAACGCATCGAGCGCGGGCTCCGGAGCCGGAGCCACGGCAGTCAGCTCCTCGCCGGCGAGTTCGACGATCGCAGCGATCGCCGGCGCGTACGGCGACTCAAGACGAAGCAGCGCGCTGTGGATCGCATTGAGGATATGGGTCAGCTCGCCCAGGAACCCGCGCGTCTGCGTTGCCGGCTGGGTCGAGGCAAACTCGAGCACCGCCGGCAGGTAATCGGGCAACTCGTCCGGCGCGAGC
>DAOLKH010000166.1:0-5014 GCA_035331685.1 Pseudomonadales bacterium | reverse complement strand
CAGTGACCAGGGCGACCTTCCCGCTCAGGTCAAACAGTTCTGCAGGGTTTTTCATGTGTGGGGCACTCCGGAAACATTTTGATTGGTTGCTTTGTTTTGGTCGCGACTATAGCATGACCGGACTCGAGCATGAACTACTGCAAACCACACGGATCGACGGAATGCGCATGGCTGCAGCCAAGCAACGCAGAACGCAGGAAGAGCGTAGCGCGATTACACGCGAAAAGGTGATTCGCGCCACCATCGACTGCATCGTCGAGGAAGGTCTGGTTGCGACCACCGCTGCCCGGATTGCTGCGCGCTCAGGTGTTACCTGGGGCGCAATCGTGCACCAGTTCGGCGACAAGGATTCGCTGCTGCACGCGATCGTCGAGCGCAACGCGGAGACGTACATGGGTCTGCTCACCGACGCGCTCCGGCGTGCGGGAGTGACCCCGCGCGAGCGCGTCGAAGCGCTGATCGACGTTACCTGGCAGTACATCAACGAGCCTGCGGCGTTCGCGTTCAACGAGCTGATCATCCACAACCGGGCGACGCACGACGAACGCATCCAGCGCCAGCAGGAAGAGTTGTCGAACGCCTTCGTGAAATCGATGTGGGAGCGTTTCTTCGGCGAGTTTCACATTCCTGCCGAAACACTCGATACGGTGCGCAATGTCACGCTGGCGGCGCTGCATGGCCTGTCGATCATGCGGTTGATCTCGCCACAGTCACGCCCGCGCTATCACAAGGAGATCGCTGTACTGAAGAAGTTCGTACAGGACATCATCGACCCGCCGACGGCGGCCACCAACGGAGAGAAGCAGACATGAAGGCAGTCATAGCTCTGGAACACGGCAAGCTTGCCGTGCGTGATGTCACGCTCGACGCACCGCGCGCCGGCGAGGTGCTGGTTCGCATGGCGGCAGCGGGTGTCTGCCATTCCGATCTGTCGGTGCTGAACGGTACCGTGCCGATGCCGTTGCCGATGGTGCTCGGGCACGAGGGCTCGGGCGTGGTGCAGCAGCTTGGACCGGGAGTCAGCGGGCTCGAAGTCGGAGACCATGTGGTGCTCTCGTTCATTCCCACCTGCGGTGACTGCCATTTCTGCGTCCATCATGAACCGCATCTGTGCATCGCCGGCTCGCCTGCAGGCCTGATGCCCGATGGCACCTCGCGCGTTCGCCTCGATGGGCGCGAGATCGGCGCCATGGCGATGCTCGGCTGCATGGCCGAGCAGGTGGTGGTGCCGGCGATGAGCGTGCAGAAGATCGATCGGGCAATCCCGCTCGATCGCGCTGCGCTGGTCGGCTGCGGCGTGATGACCGGTGTTGGCGCGGTAACCACGACGACGTGCGTGAAGCCGGGTTCCACGGTTGCGGTCTTCGGCTGTGGTGGCGTCGGGCTGTCGGTGATCCAGGGCGCACGCCTGGTCGGCGCACGGCGCATCATCGCGATCGACATGCTCGATACCAAGCTCGATTACGCACGCCACTTCGGCGCCACGCATACGGTGCGAGCCGATGGCGACGTGGTGGCAGCCGTGCGGGATCTCTGCGGCGGCTGGGGTGCCGACTACTGCTTCGAGGTCACCGGCAAGCCGGTGGTGATGGATCAGGCGTACAACGCATCGCGCCGTGGCGGGACCGTGTGCATGATCGGCCTTGGTCACTACACCGAGAGCTTTGCGCTGAACGCCTGCGGTTTTCCCTCGGACGGCAGGACCGTGGTCGGCTGCATGTACGGCAATGCGAACTTCCGCGTCGACATGCCGAACCTGCTCGACCTTTACCTCGCGCGCCGGCTCGATCTGGATGCAATGATCACGCGTACCTACACGATCGACGAGGCTCCGCAGGCTTTCGACGATCTGGTGGGCGGTCTCAACGCGCGCGGAGTGATCGTGCTGTGAATGCCGTCGAGGCGCGTGCACGTCTGTACGGCCTGATCGGCGAGTGCTTCACGTATCCGGACGAGGAGTTCGTTGCAGCGGTGCGTGACGGTGCGCTGGCCGGGCTGATCGGCGAGCTGTGCGATGCGGTCGATCCGCAGTTGTGCGCCGGACTGGATCTGGGCGCGCTGGCAGACGCATCGATGCGGCTTGAACCGCTGGCGGTCGAGTACACGCGCCTGTTCGACGCAGGCGCTCATGGCACGAGCTGCGCGCTGAACGGCGGGCTGCAGGTGGGCCCGCAAATGACGGTCATGGAGGAGGCGGTACGTTTCTACAACCACTTCGGCCTGACGCTCGCTGAGGATCGCAAGGAACTGCCCGATCATCTGACGACGCAGCTCGATTTCCTGCACTACCTGAGTCATGGCGAACAGGCGCGTGCGGCGCGTGGCGAGCCGACGGTTGCCTATGAGCTGGCACAGCGCGACTTCATCGCACGCCATCCCGGTCGCTGGGTGCCGGTGATGCGAGTCAAGCTCCGGAAGCTGACGCCGCCGCCGCTGTTTGCCGCACTGGCGGAACTGCTGCAGCGACTGCTCGATCACGAGCTGCAACGGCTGCAGGCCGCGCATGGCGCGGCCTCGTTGAAGGTTTCCGGGGAGTTGCCGTTCGGCGGTATCTGATTGCGGCGCGCGATCAGCCGATATTCGCCTGGCCGCCGTCGAGTCCTATCGTCTGTCCGTTCACGTATATCGAGCCGGGCGAGCACAGCAGCGCGACGAAGCGGCCAATGTCCTGCTCGCAGTCGCCGACCCGCCCCATCGGCAGCGTCTTGAAGAATGCTGCCGCCTCGGCGGGGTTCTGTTCCATCCACCCCTTGAGTCCGGGCGACGTCGCGTGCGGCAGGATCACGTTGGTGCGAATGTTGTCCTTGCCCCATTCGCAGGCGGCGGCCCGCGTGAGCTGGCGGATTCCGTCCTTGACCGCAGCGTAGGTTCCATAGCCCGACATATCCCAGCGTTTGGTCGCGGAGCTCGAGAGGTTCACGATCGAACCATCGCCCTTCAGGTACGGATAGCAGAGCTTCATCAGTCGGAATGTGGCCAGTGGCCCTGACTGGAAGCCCGCCTCGAAGGATTCGTCGCTCACCGCAAACAGGTCTCCGATGGGAACCTCCTGGGCGTTGTTGACCAGGATGTTGATGCCACCATAGTGGCCGACGACGGTCTGCACGCAGCTGCTCAGTGATTCCAGGCTCTTCACCTCGCAGACCACGGGCAGCGCATCACCGCCCCGCGCACGGATCTGCCCGACGGTGTCCTCCAGCTTGCTCAGGGTGCGTCCGGTCACGGCCACGCGGGCCCCCTCGGCGGCCAGCGCCAGTGCGATTCCCTGGCCCACGCCCTGTCCGGCGCCGGTCACCAGCGCCACCCTGTTGTCGAGCATTCCCATCGTCATGGTCCTCTGTCGTCGTCGTGAAAAACTCAATGGAGTTGCTGTGTCGGACGCCTCAGAAGTGCACGCCCTTCATCAGTTGCGCCATCGCGACCTGCTCCGCAGTGGCTTCCAGTGCCTTGGGCTCGGCCGCCACGCCCTTGGCGGCGTCCGAGTCGGGGAACATGCGGAACGTTGCGTTGTTCGTGATCTCGGCGAACTTCGGGAATGCCGTGCCGATGAGATGCTGCAGCCAGCCCATTCCGGTTGCCACGCGGATCTTCTTCTGCGTGAGCGCTTCGACGACCATGTCGACCGCCTCGCTCACTTCCAGAGCCGGTGCGTACTCGTAGATCTTGGTCGGTGCGATCATCTCGGTGCGCACCAGCGGCATGTTGATGTTCGTGAAGTGGATGCCACGGTCCGAGAACTCGGCCGCAGCGCACAGCGAGAAGCCTTCCAGTGCCGACTTCGAGGCGATATAGGCCGAGAAACGCGGCGGGTGGCCGAGCACACCCATCGACGAGATGTTGATGATGTGCCCGTGACGGCGCCTGTCCATGCCCGGCAGCGCGCGCAGGATGAAACGCAGCGCCCCGAAGTAGTTGAGTTGCATGGTGCGCTCGAAGTCGTGGAAGCGGTCGTAGGCGAGGGCAACCGAACGGCGGATCGAACGACCGGCGTTGTTGATCAGGATATCGACGCCGCCGTGTTCGGCCTCGATGCGCTGCATCACCTCGTCGACCGACGTCAGATCGGCGCCATCGCAGATGTAGCTGAATACCGTTCCTCCCTGCGCCGTGATCTCGGCACAGGTCTCGTCGAGCTTTTCCTGGGTACGTGCGGTGATCAGTACGCGCGCGCCGGCTGCCGCCAGGCGGACCGCGGTGGCCTTGCCGATGCCCGCGGAGCCACCGGTGATCAGTACTACGCGATCCTTGACCTGTCCTTCCAGCGTGCGATCGACGAAGAGATCGGGGTCGAGGTGACGCTCCCAGTAGTCCCAGATGCGCCATGCGTAAGTGTCGAGTTTCGGTGGTTTGATGCCGCTGCCTTCCAGCAGACGTCGCGTCACACGGCTGTCGTACTTCGTTTCGTACTTGGTCAGGATCGAGGCCGACTCGGGCATGCCGATACGATCGAAGATCGCTGCCTTCAGGCGCTTCACCGGCGGCAGCTTGTTCAGCAGGTCGACCAGTGCAGTGGGCACGAAGTCGAATATCTTCGGATCGAAGCGCACGCTGAACTTCGGCGCGTGTGCCGCCTCGGCGAAGATGTTCATCATCTGGCCGGTGCTGTAGTGCTCGGTATCGACGATGTGGAAGCAGCCGCCGTCCAGGTCGTCGAGGTGCGAGAGGTAGTCGATCGCGTTGACCACGTAATCTACGGGCACGACGTTGTTCACGCCCGATTCGACGCCGACCAGCGGCATCCACTTCGGCATCGTGTTGCGGATGCGCTGGATCGTCTTGAACGAGTAGTAGGGGCCGTCGATCTTGTCGATTTCGCCGGTGCGTGAATGGCCGATCACGGCGCCGGGACGGTAGATGCGGTACGGGATCCTGCAGCGCTGGCGCACGATCTTCTCGGACTCGTGCTTGGTACGGAAATACGCGTGGTCGAGGTTTTCCGCCTCGTCGAACATGTCTTCTCGGAAGGTGCCGCGGTAAAGGCCACTGACGGCGACCGAGCTCACGTGATGGAAGC
>DAOLKH010000165.1:0-5021 GCA_035331685.1 Pseudomonadales bacterium | reverse complement strand
CGTCTCGATGGTCCCGGGCAAGGCGCTCGGCTATGCGCTGTTCAGCCTGCAGGAGCGCGGACGGCTGTTCATCGGACCCAACGTCGAGGTCTACGAGGGTCAGCTGATCGGCATCCACAGCCGCGACAACGACCTGGCGGTGAACCCGACCAAGGGCAAGCAGCTCACCAACATCCGTGCCGCCGGTTCCGACGAGAACATCCTGCTGACGCCGCCGATCCGCATGTCGCTCGAACAGGCGCTGGACTTCATCGACGACGACGAACTGGTCGAGGTCACGCCGCAGAACGTGCGGCTGCGCAAGAAGCTGCTGAAGGAAGTCGACCGCCGGCGTGCAGGGCGGCACAAGGAAGCGGGCTGAGCGAAGCCGCAGCCGGCGCTTGCGCCAACGCTGTGTGCACGCACGATGATGCCGTTGCGGCTGCCGGCCTGCACCGGCCACGCGAGGCCGCAGGAGCATCGCTTGGATCCATTGTTGCACCAGGTCATGGACGAGTATTGCCGGACGACCGGTGCGCCCGGTGACTGGGTCGCGCTGGGGCGCCCGCGTGTCAGGCGCAGCGCACGCATCTACCGGATACGCTCGTCTGCGCTTGCGTGCGACGCTGCCGTCAAGGTGTTCCTCGATCGCGACGCTCCGCTGCGTCATGCACGCAGGTCGTATGCCGCACTCTCCAGATACCATGCCGATGTCGGCAGCATGCGCGTCGCGGCGCCGTTTGCGCTGCTCGAGACGCACCCTGCCGTGCTCATGGAGTGGATAGAGGGTGTGGAGTTGCAGCGCGTGCTCTATGGCCCGGCGCGCCTGCGCCTGTCGCGTGAGGCGGTGCTCGCGCGCAGCGCACGCTGGCTTGCGTGGTTTCACTCGTGCGGCGCGATTGCGATGCGGCCTGTCGATGTGGACGCTGCGTTGCAGCGGGTCGAAAACCGTGCCGCGGCCATTCCTGCCGGGCAGCGGCTACGGGATTTCGATACCTGCCTTGCACTGCTCGTGCAGCGTGTCGACTCATTGCGTGGGGTGGCCGTTGCGCACGGCGCAGTGCACGGCGACTTCACCCCGTACAACCTGCTGCTTGCCGGTGAGCGGGCTTACGGAATCGACTTCCTCGCACGGCGCGCCAGCCCGCTGGTCGTCGACGTGAATCGCATGCTCGTCTATCTGTTCGCACACCGCTACGCGCCGGCGGGAGCGCGTCTGCTCGGGGTGCGCGGCTGCGCGTACGACGACTGGTCGGCGTTCGCGACGCATTATGACCAGCGGCTGCTGCCATCCGACGAGCAGACTTTCCTGCTGTTCCAGTTCCTCGAGGTGATGCGCCGCTGGGGAGCATTGCTGGCGGAGTGCGATCCGCCGAGCCGCCTGTTTCGCCATATCGAAAGACGGCGTCTGCGAACCCTGGCGCTGCATATCGCCGCTCTGCTTGCCTGAGGAGGATACGGCCGATGGCGGCTTGCATCGACGAGCGCAGCCACCGTCGCCAGCGTAGAATGGCCAGCCTTGCCGTCATGCGGAACGGTCGCCATGTTGACGCTCTATCCTGAAATCAGACCGTATGCGGTGCACCGTCTGGCGGTGGATCCGCCGCACGAGCTTCATCTCGAGGAAAGCGGCAATCCTGATGGTATCCCGGTGCTGTTCGTGCATGGCGGCCCGGGTGCGGGCTGTCAGTCATCGAACCGCTGCTTCTTCGATCCGGCGCGTTACCGCATCGTGCTGTTCGATCAGCGCGGTGCGGGATCCTCGACTCCGCACGGTGAACTGGCTGGCAACGATACCGCAGCGCTGATCCGTGATATCGAGTCGATCCGCAGTTTTCTCGGAATCGAGCGCTGGGTGCTGTTCGGCGGTTCCTGGGGCAGCACGCTTGGCCTGGCGTATGCCGAGGCGTTTCCACTGCGGGTGATCGCGCTGGTGCTGCGCGGCATCTTTCTGTGCCGGCGCGAGGACCTGGATTGGTTCTACCAGGAGGGCGCCAGTCGGATCTTCCCGGATCATTGGCAGGAATACGTCGAGCATGTTCCTGCGGCTGAACGCCATGAACTGGTGCATGCGTACCATCGCCTGCTGACCGGTACGAACGAGATTGCGCGCATGTCTGCGGCGAAGGCATGGGCGCTGTGGGAAGCGCAGTGCGCGACGCTGCGCCCCAACCACGACGTGATCGACCGTTTTTCGGATCCGCACGTGGCGCTTTCGCTGGCGCGCATCGAGTCGCACTATTTCGTCAATGGCGGATTCCTGGACGAGGGGAAATTGCTGCGCGATGCCTGGCGTATCGCGGACATTCCGGGCTACATCGTGCACGGGCGTTACGACATGATCTGTCCGGTCGACAACGCATTCGCACTGCACACCGCGTGGCCGAAGGCGCAGCTCTGCATCGTGCGCGATGCGGGGCATTCGGCTGCGGAACCCGGGATCATCGATGCGCTGGTGCGTGCCACGCGCGAGATCGCCACCATCGCATCCGCAGGCTGAAGGGCGACAGATGCGGGCACTGATCCAGCGGGTGTGCTGGGCTGCGGTCGCAGTCGACGACACCGAGATCGCGCGCATAGGCCGCGGTTTGCTGGTGTTTCTCGGCGTGGAACGCAACGACGACGAGGCGCGTGCCGACGCACTCGCGGCGCGGCTGCTCGCTTACCGGGTGTTTCCCGATGCGGCCGGGCGCATGAATCTCGATCTGCGTGCCGTCGCAGGCGGGCTGCTGCTGGTCTCGCAGTTCACGCTGGCGGCGGATACGGCGCGCGGCTTGCGCCCGGGGTTCAGTACGGCCGCAGAGCCGGAGCTGGCGCGTCGGCTTTACGAGCGGATGCTGGAGGTCTTGCGCGAGCACCACCGGCCGATCGCCTGCGGTGAGTTCGGCGCCAACATGCAGGTAAGCCTGTGCAACGATGGCCCGGTCACTTTTCTTCTGCAGAGCTAGCGGCCGTACGCGCCTTCTCCGCGAGCAGCAGGCGACTCGCCACGATGCCGATCTCGAACAATCCCCACATCGGCACCGCGAGCATCGTTTGTGAAAACACGTCCGGCGGTGTGAGCAGCATGCCGACGACGAAACAGCCGACGATCACGTAGGGCCGCTTGTCCGTCAACGCCTTCGGTGTCGTGATGCCGGCCCAGACCAGCAACACGGTGGCCACGGGTACCTCGAACGCAAAACCGAAGGCAAAGAACAATGTCAGTACGAAATCGAGGTAATGGTTGATGTCCGTCATCACCGATACGCCTTCGGGGCTGATCTGGGTGAAGAAGCCGAACACCATCGGACAGACCAGGTAGTACGCGAACGCGACTCCGGAATAGAACAGCACGATGCTGGACACCAGCAGCGGCAGTGCGAAACGCTTCTCGTGCCGGTACATGCCCGGTGCAATGAAGGCCCAGGCCTGGTACAGCACATACGGCATCGCGAGCAGAGCGGCAACGATCAGTGTGAGCTTGAAAGGCGCCAGGAACGGCGAGGCGACCTCGGTGGCGATCATCGTCGACCCTTCGGGGAGGAAGCGCCGCAGTGGTTCGGACACGAAGTGGTAGATGTCCTTGGCGAAATACACCAGCGAAGCGAATGTCACCAGTACGGCGAGCAGCGCGCGGATCAGGCGCTGGCGCAGTTCGGTCAGGTGGGCGATCAGTGGCATCTCGGCGTCGTCGGATGGCGACGGAGGAGGCAGGCGCGCACTCATGCCGATTTGCCGTCGTCGTCGGTCGCAGGCGTGCTCGCCGCAGTTGTTGTTGCCGTCGTCATCGCCGTCGGCGGCGGAGCTGGCGGTGTGCTGGTCGCGGCGACGTCGGAGCCGAGTTCGCGCACCGAGGATTCGAGCGCATCGCGTGACTGGCGCAGCTCGTCCATGATCGCTTCGTTGCGCAGCTGGGCGCGTATCTCGTCAGCGCCGATTTCGCGTTCGACTTCGGTCTTGATCTCGTGAAACTGGCGCCGGATGCGCCCGATCCACAGCGAGGCCGTGCGTATCGCCGTCGGCAGTCGCTCGGGACCGAGCACCAGCAGGCCGATCACTGCCACCAGCAGCAGTTCGGAAAAACCGATCTCGAACACCGGCTGCGCCTCAGTGCTTCTCTTCCGAACGCCGGGCTTCGCCCTGGATCACGTCGGACTTGTTCGCCTCGTCGTCGGTCAGGCGCTTGTCCTCCGGTTTCGGCTCGTCCTGCATCGCCTTGCGGAAGCCGCGGATCGCCGATCCCAGGTCGGAACCCAGCGAACCCAGCCGCTTGGTTCCGAACAGCAGTACGACGATCACCAGGATGATCATCAGTTGCCAGACGCTGATACCGCCCAGGCCCATATGCTTCGTCCTCTATGTTGCGGAGTTGCTGCTTCGCAGCGGTGGTGGGTGCAGTCGTGACGCTTTTTCGGCCAGTCCGGAAAGATCGAAGCGACGTTCGAGTTCCTCGAGCACGTCGCGGCTGTGCAGATCGAGTGCTGCCAGCATGACCAGGCAATGAAACCACAGATCCGCGGTTTCGTTCACGAGCGCCTGCCGGTCGCCGCCGGCAGCGAGATTCTTCGCTGCCAGCAGGGTCTCGCCGCTCTCCTCGGCGATTTTCTTCAGGATGCGGTCGATCCCGCCGTGGTGCAGGCTGGCGACGTAGGAGGTCGTCGGGTCCGCGCTCTGCAGGCGCTCGGCGATCACCGCGTCGAGACGATCCAGCACTTCACTCATGGCCGTCTCCGTAGATTGCCCGTGCGTCACGCAGTACCGGATCCGCATCCTCCCAGCCACCGGGGGCGAGGCGCCGGTAAAAGCAGCTCGCGCGCCCCGTGTGGCAGGCGATGCCGCCGTCCTGCTCGACGCTGAGCAGCAGCGTGTCGCCATCGCAGTCGAGACGCAGATCGTGCAGCCGCTGCACGTGCCCTGAGCTTTCGCCCTTGCGCCAGAGCTTGCCGCGTGAACGCGACCAGAATACCGCACGGCCTTCGTCGATGCTCAGGCGCAGCGACTCGGCGTTCATCCAGGCGAGCATCAAAACCCGCCCGCTGTGCACATCCTGCACGATCGCG
>DAOLKH010000164.1:0-5025 GCA_035331685.1 Pseudomonadales bacterium | reverse complement strand
TCGCATATGCCAGGAATATCGTGTTGCGCGCCGGTACGTACGTGATCGGTATCGTCGCGCTGCCGATCTCGCTGCCGGTGCGATGCTTCGGAACCGGAATCTCCGCGGTCAGCGCCGAAGCACCGAAGACACGCAGGTCGATATCGACGATCACGTGCCGTGCAGCGCCGAGCATCACCGCCAGGCGCTCGGCACGGCGCAGCTCGATGGCATGCCGCTGACCATAACGGAACGACAGCGCGAAGCACTCGTAGCCTTCGCTTCGCGCCAGCGCCAGCACGGTCGCGGAGTCGAGTCCACCGCTCAACAGGACGACTGCCCGTTTGTTCATCGATTCCAGCGTACCTCTGCCGAAAACGCGCCATTGTAGCCGCCCGCAACCATCGCCTGCAGCCCGAGGAATACCGCTTCATGCAACACACTGGCACTGCGCGGACGCGCTCGCTAGAGTACGTGCACTTGCCATTTCGCCGCCGGAGAAGCCATGCGCCGCCTGCTCACCCTCGCCCTGTTGCCACTCGCCGCCCACGCCGGCTTCGATACTGGCAACCGACTTTTCGAGGACTGCCGTTCCGACAACTATTTCAACCGCGGCTACTGCGGTGGCTACGTGACCGGCATCGTGGACACCATCGAAGCGATGCAGGCGAGCGGCGTGCTGCCGGCCAGGGCGCTGTGCATACCCGAGGGAGCAACCAAGGGACAGCTCACCGACACCGTGACACGCTATCTGAGCGAAAACCCCGCACGGCGCCACCTGGACGCGGGCAGCCTGGTACCGGAAGCATTGAAACTCGCGTTTCCGTGCCGTTGAGCGCTCACCGCGCGTGAACGGCCCCCGCCTGCGCGGCCCGCGCGGCCAGGAACTGGCGGATCGCCTCCGCCTCCTCCTGCGTCAACTGTGCGGAAAAGGCCGGCATCCCGCGCGCTGAAAGCTGCCCGCCACGCACGATGTTGTCGAACTGCGCGTGTGTGCGCGCGCTCATGTAGTCGAGATCCGGAACTCCGCCGCTGCCGGCGCCATGGCAATAGCCGCAGTGCGTCATGTACAGCGCCAGCCCCTGGCGCAGCGTCGCTTCGTCGGCCGTCACCGGCGGCGGCGCAATCACCCCCTTGAAGCGTTCCGGCGCGGGTAGCTGGCCGATCGCATCGAGCGTCCATACGGCGATCCGCGACGCATTGCGATAGCCGCCCCGCGTGCCGCCGTCCGCAAACGCGGCACTGTGCCCGCCACCCCAGCCGATGCCTGCGGCAATGTACTGCCGTCCGCCAACCGCGTAGCTGACCGGACCTCCCTGCACGGCACCGAAGGTGCGTGTCTCCCAGAGCTTCGTGCCATTGTCGGCACGATACGCAACCAGACGGCCGTCGGTCGTCCCATGAAACACCAGATTCCCCGCCGTGCTCAGCGTGCCGCCATTGATCGGCAGGCTCTGCTCGACCTGCCAGGCGATACGCGAGCGCGCCACGTCCCAGGCGATCAGCGAACCCTGCGGGTTGGCCTGTTCGGCCATGAACTGCGGGTTGCCGAGCATCGCGGTCATGTCGAGCGAGGTGTTGTAGCGTCTGCCGCGTTCGCGCAAACCCACGCCGGGGTCCATCGCGTAGACGCTCGGCATGCGTGTCTCGCTGAAATACAGCATCCCGGTACGCGGATTCCACGACACCGGATTCCAGTTGTGCCCGCCGAACACGCCCGGCCACACCAGCGTCGGCTTGCCGCTGCGGCTGTAGTCCGCCTGCGGATTCTCGACCGGCCGTCCGCTGCCAAGATCGTAGCGTTCGGCCCAGCTCACGCGCGTGAACTTCTCTGCCGACAGCAGCTTGCCGTTCCTGCGATCGAGCACATAGACGAAGCCGTGCTTCGGTACCTGCACCAGCAGCTTGCGTGGCTTGCCCTTGAACTTCGCGTCGATCAGCACGAGTTGCGCCGTGGCCGGATAGTCCCACTGCTCGCCGGGTGCGAGCTGAAAGTGCCACACGTAGCTGCCGTCGTCGGGACGCAGCGCAACGATCGAGGAAACGAACAGGTTGTCGCCGCCTCCTGGACTGCGCCGTGCGCGCGGGTAGAGACTCGAGTTACCGACGCCTATGTAGAGCAGATCGAGTTCCGGGTCGTAGGATATCGCGTCCCACACGGTGCCGCCTCCGCCCCAGCGCCACCATTCGTCGCCACTCCAGGTCTTTGCCGCGCGTGCCAGCGTCTCGTTCTCGAAACCGAGTGCGGGGTTGCCGGGCACCGTGAAGAAACGCCATGCGAGCGTCCCGCTGCGCGCGTCGTAGGCCGACACATAGCCGCGAGCACTCATGTCGGCACCGCCGTTGCCGATCAGCACACGCCCCTTCACCACCCGTGGTGCGCCGGTGATGTTGCGTCCCGGTGCATCGTCAATGAAGGTATCGACGCTCCAGCGCAGCGTGCCGTTCACGGCGTCGATTGCGACCAGCCGTCCGTCGAGCGTGCCGACGTAGACCATACCGCCCCACACCGCAACGCCCCGGTTCACCGGACCACAACAGCCTTCGGCAGCACGGGCACGATCGACCTGCGGGTCGTACTTCCACAGCGGCGTGCCGTCGGCGGCGTCGAAGGCGTAGACCACGCTCCACGGACCGCTCAGGTACATCACGCCGTCGACCACCAGCGGCGTGGCCTCGACACCACGCTCGTAATCGAGAGGTCGGCTCCACGCGAGCCCCAGCCGGGCAACGCTCTTCGCATCGACCTGTGCAAGCGGACTGAATCGCTGCTCACTCCAGGTACGTCCGTGCGTGATCCAGTTCGCCGCATCGCGCTCCGCAGCGCGCAGCCGCGCATCGTCCACTGTGGCTGAATCGGCAAACGCGCCTAACGCGCCGCAACCCAGCAGCCATCCTGCCAGTAATCTCGCAAGCATCATCGATTTCCGGAAACTCTGTGCGATATGAAAGGGCTGCAATCAGGATCCGGCGTCGAGCAGACGGTACGGGTCTTCACCGTTCCACGATTCAGCCTCACGCGCACAGGCCTCGAAGCTCGCAATCAACACGGGATCGGCCGGCATCAGCTCGATGAAGGTCCCGCTGATCGCTGCGTGTTCGAGATAGACGTAGCGCGAAAACTCGTTGCTGAGCATCGCATGTTCGAGCAGCCCGCCAGCGCGCGCCTTGCGCACTGCGGCATCGGTGTCATCGACCATGTAGCCCAGGTGGTGCAGCAACTGCGCCTGTGGCTGATCGTGAAAGAAGCGGTATGGAGAGGGTGCGTCGTTGATCTGCTGGATCAGCTCGATCTGCATCCCTCTCTGGTACGCCAGCGCCACGTGCATGCGCACCTGCGCCTGCTCGCCGCCAAACTGCGAACGCAGGCTGACATTGCGATAGCCCCACCAGGGACCAACGCCCAGTTGCTCCACCCAGCCGCGCATCGCCGCGTCTACGTCCCTGACCAGAAAGCCCCATTGCCGGATCGGGCCGAACAGTGGTTCGAACATCGGCGTGCTCCTCGTGTGCTGCAGTCTGGTGAGTGTGTTCAGGCGCCGCGCAATGCCGCGACGACCCCGGCAAACGCCGCATCCTCGGCCGGGTCATCCGGCAATACCAGCGTGATCGCCCCGGCCAGGCCCGTGTAGCGCCGTTCGAGTTCGGCTGCAATCGCTTCGTAGGTGCCCGACGGCACGAAGGCATCGAGCATCTCGTCGTCGATGACTTCCTTCATTCGGTCCCAGCGATTCTCGCGCGTGAGCGCGAGCAGTTTCTCGCCTCGATCCTGCCAGCCGAACAGCTCGAGGCTTGGCCAGTACGCCGGAGTCGAGTAGAGGAAACCGAGCATGTTGCGCCACTTCTCGCGCTCACGACGCACGGTCTTCTCATCGGGACCGAGCGCCACCAGCGAACCCAGTACCAGATTGAAGTCCTGCAGATCACGGCCACCACGCGCCGCACCTTCCGCAAGCCGCGGGCGTACCACTTCGCTGACGTAGCGTGGCGGCGTGTTGGTCGGGTGCGTGATCATGCCGTCCGCAATCTCGCCGGCCAGTGCGGTCATCACCGGACCCACGGCGCCCATCAGCAGCGGCACTTTCGGGTGTTCGATCGGCCCCGGGTTGAAGAACGGCTGCAACCGTGTGAATCGATAATGCTCGCTGACATACGACAGTTTGCTGCCGTTCTGGAACGCATCGAAGATCGCGCGCAAGGCGCCGATGTACTCGCGCATGCGCGGCGCCGGGGCGCTCCACTGGGCGCTGTAGCGGTCCTCGATGTTCTGCTTGATCTGGGTTCCCAGCCCCAGCTCGAAGCGTCCACCCGACAGTGCCTGCAGGTCCCAGGCGCTCAGCGCGACGTTCATGGGGCTGCGCGGAAACGCAACCAGCACCGAAATGCAGACCTTCAGCCGCTCGGTCGCGTTCAACGCCAGTGCTGCCAGCAGGAAACCGTCATGGATTGCGTCCGGCACCTGCATGCCGTCGAATCCCAGCGCCTCAGCACGCCGTGCGTGTGCCGCAATCGCCGCTGGCCCCATGTTCTCGGGAGTGCTCGCGTAGATGGTGAACATGATCTGCTGGTCCTTTTCTCGTGTGTGTATGGTGTTCAGGCGCTGCTGCGATCCGCCTCCGACGTGGAGGAATCCCGATCCCAGCCGAAACGCTCGAACAGCGGCGCGAGGCGAGTGCGTATCTCGTCGGCGTCCAGCCCGAATTCGGCCAGGCTGTACGAGTGCGTGGTCTCATGGCGCCCGGCACGCTCCTGTTCGGCATCGAGCACCGCTGCGAACTCCGGTCCGATTTCCATCCCGAGCGCAGCGTACACATCCCGAACGGTTCCGCGCGGATCTGCCACCAGGCGACGGTAATCGACGATCGCACGCGCAGTTTCAGGATGCCGGTCGAGCACCTCGAGCGGGTACGTGTAGTTGTGGAACGACATCTCGGCCAGCGCGCGGAACGAACTCAGCATCCGCGCCTCGTCGAAATGGCGCGCAGACCAGCTGAACTTCATCAGCTTCAGCAGGCTCGGCATGGTTTTCAGCGGATTGCGGTAGAG
>DAOLKH010000163.1:0-5028 GCA_035331685.1 Pseudomonadales bacterium | reverse complement strand
ACCGGATGAGGATGCGCCTGGTGCCGAGCCGACGCCGGCGGTGGCAGCGGAGCCGTTCGTGCGCGAGACGCCGAAGGTCGGGCGCAACGAGCCCTGCCCCTGCGGCTCGGGCAAGAAATACAAGCATTGCCACGGGCAGATCGCCTGATCGGCGCACGCCGTCGCGAGGAATACATTCGATGGCAGTAGGCGCAGCCTCCCGCTTTCCGCTCGTCCCGGTGCAGGGCGTACGCCTCGGCAGCGCCTGTGCCGGCATCCGCAAGCCGGGTCGCCGCGACCTGGTGATCCTCGAACTGGCTCCGGGCAGCCGCGTTGCCGCACGGTTCACGCGCAACGCCTTCTGTGCCGCGCCGGTGACGGTGGCTCGCGAACATCTTGCGACGGCCGCCGGAGTGCGTTATCTGCTGATCAATACCGGCAACGCCAACGCAGGTACCGGTGAGCGCGGGATACAGGATGCACGCACGTGCTGTGACGCGCTTGCAGGTCTGGTGGCGCTGGCGCCGCAGGCAGTCCTCCCGTTCTCGACCGGCGTGATCGGCGAGCCGCTGCCGACCGAGCGCGTGATCGCGGGTTTGCCGCAGGCGCTGGCGGCGCTGGATGCCGAAGGCTGGGGAATGGCAGCCGAAGGCATCATGACCACCGATACACGACCCAAGGGCGCCAGCCGTCGTGTGTGTATTGACACGTCCTGGGTGACGGTCAGCGGCATCGCGAAGGGTGCGGGCATGATCCGTCCCGACATGGCGACGATGCTTGCCTTCGTCGCGACGGACGCCACGGTCGATCCGGTACTGCTCGATGCGCTGCTCGGGCGCGCGGTGGATGCCAGCTTCAACGCGATCACGGTCGATGGCGACACGTCGACCAATGACGCCTGCGTGCTGGTTGCGACCGGCATGGCCGGCACACCGCCGATCCGCTCGATCACGGATGCTGGCGCGAGGGAATTGGCGACTGCGCTCGAGGAAGTCTGCCTGGAGCTCGCGCAGGCGATCGTGCGCGACGCCGAGGGTGCGACGAAATTCGTCGAGGTCATGGTGCGGGGCGGACTCGACGTCGCGGAGTGCCGGCGTGCCGCGTATGCCGTCGCCGAGTCGCCACTGGTGAAGACGGCGCTGTTTGCCAGCGACCCGAACTGGGGGCGTATTCTCGCCGCGGTCGGGCGTGCCGGCGTTGTCGGGCTGGATGTCGCGCGAGTGGCCATCGATCTCGACGAGGTACCGATCGTGCGTGGCGGGGCGCGTGATCCTGCCTATACCGAGGCCGATGGACAGCGCGTGATGGCACGCGAGGAGATCCGGATCGTGATCGATCTCGGTCGTGGTGCAGCGTTGGCGAGCGTGTGGACCAGCGACCTTTCGCACGAATACGTGCGCATCAACGCCGAATACCGTACCTGAGTGGCGATGCTGCGCGTCGCCGTCGGCGTGATCGGCAACACGGCTGGCGAGGTGCTGGTCGCGTTGCGCCACGCCCACCTGCACCAGGGCGGACTGTGGGAGTTTCCGGGTGGCAAGATCGCCGATGGCGAGAGTGTCGAAGCGGCGCTTGCACGCGAACTGCACGAGGAACTCGGCATCCACGTCGAATACGCACAGCCCCTGCTCACGGTTCGGCACGCTTATGCCGACCGCTCGGTAGAGCTGCACGTCTGGCGCGTGACCGCGTTCGTCGGTGAGGTGCACGGGCGTGAAGGTCAGCCGCTGCGCTGGGTTGCCGTACCTGAACTGGACCCCGTCGACTTTCCGGCGGCTGACCTTCCGATCATCGAAGCCCTGTGTCACGCTGACACGACGGCGGATTGATCGCCGATTTCATCCGGTGTCGAGCGGTGCCGGCATTGCGCCCGTTGCAGTGGGCGCTACCATGGGCGCAGCCTGCTCTTGAACCGCGAACACCCGGGAGGATCAGCGATGGCGTGGGATTTCAGTACCGATGTGGATTTCGAGCATGACCTCGCGTGGGTGCGCGAATTCGTCGACGAGACCGTGATACCGCTGGAGATTGCAGGCGAAGGGCTGAACCAGCACCAGCTCGACGCGCTGTGGGCGCCGTTCAAACAACAGGTGAAGGACCGCGGCCTGTGGGCTGCGCATCTGCCGCCCGAGCACGGTGGCGGCGGCATGGGACAGCTCCGGCTCGCGTTGTTGCAGGAAGTACTCGGGCGCAGCGTGCTCGCGCCGGAGATCTTCGGCTGTCAGGCTCCCGATTCCGGTAATGCCGAACTGCTCGCCGCCGGCGCCAGCGAGGAACAGGCCAGGCGCTGGCTGGAGCCGCTGCTTGCAGGTCGGGTGCGCAGCACTTTCGCGTTGACCGAGCCGGGCAACAGCGGTTCCGACCCGACCGGGATCACGACGCGTTGCGAGCGCGACGGCGACGAATGGGTGCTCAACGGGCGCAAGTGGTTCGCATCGAACTCCAGCGTGTCGGATTTCATGCTCGTGATGGCAGTGACGGATCCGGCGGCAGCCGCACACCGGCGTGCGGCGATGCTGGTCGTGCCGTGCCGGCATCCCGGTGTCGAACTGCTGCGCGACGTCGGTTCGATGCACCATCCGTTCTCGGGGGATGCGTTGATGGATCGCATCGGCGGACACACCGAAGTGCAGTTCACGAACTGTCGCGTCCCGCTCGATCACATGATCGGTGAGCCCGGCGACGGTTTCGTGCTGGCGCAGAAGCGTCTTGGCGGCGGGCGCATCCATCACGCGATGCGCTGCCTGGGACAGGCGGCGCGCGCCTTCGAGATGATGTGCGAGCGCGCGGTGTCCCGCGTCACGCAGGGCAAGCCGCTCGGCAGGCACCAGATGGTGCAGGACATGATCGCCGAGTCGCACGCGGAGCTGGAAATGGCGCGTCTGCTGGTGCTGCGCGCCGCGTGGCGCATGGATCAGAGTGGTGACTACAGTCGCGAGGCACGCCGCGAGATCGCACTGGTCAAGTTCGTCGTGCCACGCACACTGCTCGCGATCATCGATCGCGCGATCCAGATCCACGGTGCGCTCGGCTATACCTCCGACATGCCGCTCGAGGAAATGTACCGTACGGCACGAGCGCTGCGCATTGCCGATGGCGCCGACGAGGTGCACAAGCAGACCGTTGCCCGCGAACTGCTGCGCAACTGGGTCGCGGTCGAGCAGCCGAGCGAGTATATGCCTGCGCGGCGGCGGCGGGCGCAGGAGCTGTTCGGCGAGCGCGTGCGCCAGATCCGTGCCGGCGTGCCGGGAGCGGTGTCATGAGCAAAGCGCCACTGCTGAAGGGAATCGACCGCGAGCGCGTCGTCGACTGGCTGACCCGGGAGCTGCCCGACCTGGTGGCGCCCCTCAGCTTCCGGCTGATAGCTGCGGGCGGGTCGAATCTGACCTACCGCGTAGAGGACGCTCGCGGCGCGGTGTTCGTGCTGCGTCGTCCACCGGTGGCTGGGGCCCTCGCGACCGCCCACGACATGAGCCGCGAGTGGCGGATCATGAGTGCACTGGCCGCAAACGCACCGGCGGTTCCGGTGCCACGACCACTCGCGTACTGCGCCGACGAGACGATCACGGGCGCGCAGTTCTATGCGATGAGCTTCGTCGATGGGCTGATCCTGCGTGATGCGGGTGCAGGCGCATCGCTCGATGCGGCGCAGGCGCGCGTGGCAATGCGCTCGCTGGTGGCGACGCAGGCTGCTCTGCACGCACTGGATCCGGTGGCGATCGGTCTCGGTGATCTTGGTCGACACGAGGGCTATGTGGCGCGCCAGCTGGCACGCTGGCGCCGCCAGGTGGAAGCATCGAAGACGCGCGACCTGCCATTGCTCGAAACGCTGCACGAGCGGCTCAGCGCGCAGATCCCGGCACAGACGCGCCCGTCTGCGCTGGCACACGGCGACTACCGCTTCGACAACACGGTGCTGGGTGTCGATCATCGCGTGTGCGCGGTGCTCGACTGGGAGCTGTGCACGATCGGTGATCCGGTAGCCGACTTCTACTGGTCGCTGATGTACTGGGCCGAGCCGGGGGACGACATCACGCTGCTGCCGGACGCCCCTACTCGCCTGCCGCAGTTTCCGCGCCGTGCCGAGGTCGTTGCCTGCTACGAGGAATTCAGTGGTGTACCGCTGACCGATGCGGATTTCTTCGCGGCCTTCGGTTGGTGGAAACAGGCCTGCATCGTCGAAGGGGTGTATGCGCGTCTGGTCAAGGGGGCGGGCGGGGGCATGAAGACCGCGCCGCCCGAGCAGGTGGCGCGGATCGTGGAGCGCTATCTGGAACGGGCCGCACTGCTGCTGGGCTGAGGGACGAAGACCATGATTGCGCGGATTCCGCACCGGCGTGTCGCGGAAGAAGATGTGGAGATCGATCTCGCGCCGTTGCTCGATGTGGTCTTCATCATGCTGCTCTTCTTCATCGTGACCGCGTCCTTCGTGCGCGAGACGGGAATCGGTGTGGCGGGTGCGCCTGCGGCAGGCATGGACGCCGATGCCGGGGAGAGCAGCCTGGTGCTGACCGTTGCGCACGACAATCAGATCTGGCTCGGCGCGCGCCGCATCGACGTGCGTTCGGTGCGCAGCACGCTTGAACGTCTGCATGCGACCCGGCCGCAGGCCGGACTGGTCGTGCGTGCTCACGAGGATTCCGCTACCGAGGTGTTCGCGGCGATCGCCGACCAGGCGCGTGAAGCCGGCGTCTACGACGTCGCGATCACGACGTTCCGCGAGTGAGTCGCGAGACCGGCTGCAGAGCGCAGTCTCTGGCAAAAGCGTAACTTGCATCGCCCATGGCAGCCGTGGATAGTGCGACGGAAAACCCCGGAGTCATGCCAATGATCACCAGCTTCGACGACTACTGCATCCACCAGACGCACGAGCCCGTAGCCCAGCCTTCGCAGAGCGATCGCAATTTTTATGATCGCTACTGGTTCAACGGTTTTGACAGGGCCGGGGCGTTCATATTCGAGATCGGCCTCGGGCTGTATCCGAACCGGCGCGTGCTGGACGGCCATTTCAGCGTGGTGGTCGACGGCGTGGAGCACAGTTTTCACGGC
>DAOLKH010000162.1:0-5035 GCA_035331685.1 Pseudomonadales bacterium | reverse complement strand
CCGCCACACCCGAACGCGCGAGCGTGGTACACGAAGCCATTCTGCAGCGAAATGCCACCCGCCTCGCGGATGTGAGCGAGACGGTGCGCCTCTGCGGGGCACTCGAATACACGACGGAGCGCGCGAAGATGCATCGCGACCGCGCAATGGAGGCACTGGGTGGGCTCACCGCGTCGCCGTTTCGCGACAACCTGCTGCAGATTGCCGAACTGTCGGTCGCACGTCAGGGTTAGTACCACACGCTCAAGCGTGGGTCACCGGCAAACCGCGCGCTCTGTATACTAGGCACCGACCCCCACCGCGTGGTATTCGACTGGATGAGCAACGAGCAAACGAACGTCGGCACGCCAGCCCCCGACACGAAGACCCGCCGTGCACTCCTTGCCGAGATCGCCCAGATCGCGCTCGAGAGTCTGCGAACGCTGTTCGACAGCACGTTCAGCGCGTGTGACGACGCTTTTTTCGATCTCGCCAGCCGTGCGCACAGCAACGCGGATCAGGCGCACTATTTCGAATCCCTGCGTGAGATTCGCGTGCAGAAGAGCCGGGTCCAGACCAACTTCCTGGCGCTGATCGACCGGGCATTCACCGCCATCGATCGCCCACCGGAACCCCAGCCGACGACGGGTGGGGATGATGCAGTCGAGCCGGCACTCGAACTGGTGTCGCACGAACAGATGGAGATCACCGCCCTCAGCACGGACATGGTCACGCGCGCACGCAACGAGTGGCAGGACGAGCTGTTCCAGATACGCGATCGCCTGCAGGCGATCAGCCGGCCGTTTGCGGAACATGCGAGCCCCCTCGATCCGGAAACGATCACCAGCGCATTCATCGAAGCGGCGAAACCCATCGTCGTCAGCATCGACATCCGCAAGATCATCCTGCGTCAGTTCAACCAGCAGGCGCTGATGCACCTCGATCGGCTGCTCGACCCGGTCAACGAGCGGCTGATTTCTGCCAACGTGCTGCCCGAGCTCGGCCAGCGGCGCCACCGGCGCATCAAGAAAGGCCCATCCACGCAACAACGATCAGCAGCATCCGATTCCACGGCAGACCCGAGCGCACAACAGCCCGGAGCAGTCGGCGGCGATTCCGGTCTGGCAGGCATGGGGATACCCGAAGCCGACCGCGAGATGCGCGAGCTGGCGCAGGTGCTGAAACGCCTGCACGACGGCGGCATCCGTCTGCCGATGCTGCAGGCGATGCCGGTGCAACCCGCCAGCAGCACTACCCCTGCAATACCGCGTGACGAGCTGCTGTCGCTGCTCGCCGAGGTGAAGTTCACACCCGGGAACGAGGCAGAGGCAGCGACAGCGCCTCTCGACATCCGCAGTGCGATCGCGTCGATCGTGGCAAACCGGGGGCAGATCGCACTCGCTCAGACTGACGAGGACATCATCAACGTCGTCGCGATGTTCTTCGACATCATCCTCGACGATCGCAACCTGCCACTCGAAATCCAGGCACTGGTCAGCCGGCTGCAACTGCCGATACTGAAGGTTGCACTGAGGGATCGTGCATTCTTCACCGATCGCAAGCACCCCGCACGCCAGCTCATCAACGAGATCGCACGCACCAGCATCGGCTGGGAGGCAAGCAGCAAGGACCAGCAGGACTCCCTGTTCATCCGCCTGACCGAACTCGTCGAAATGGTGCTGCACGACTCGGACGACGGCAGCGACATCTTCGAAAAGTGCTTGAACGATCTCACGGATTTCATCGCGAAGCAGGATGCGCACGCAAGCAAGCTGGAGCAACGCACGCGCGAGCGGACAGCTGCGCGTACACGCACTGCACACGCACGCGAGGTGGTGAACACGCTGCTGAACGAGCGACTGGAAGGTGCCGCGCTCGCCCCCGACATCACCGACTTCCTGGTGAACGACTGGCAGCGCGTCATGCTCCAGCGTCACATCAAATACGAAACACAGAGCCCGGAGTGGCAGGAATCGGTACAGATCCTCGACGACCTGGTCTGGGCCGGACAGGCGCATCCAGGACCCGAGGCGAGGGCTCGACTGAACGAACTGGTGGGCCACCTGCGTCCGCGCATCGCGGCGGTGCTGGAAGACGCCGGAACCGACCTCGGCCGTGGCGGAGCAGCGCTGAAACAGGTGACGGCAGCGCTTGCGAGGATTCACGCCGGACAGGTCGATGCCGCCGCCACCAGACCGCTGTCGGTAGAACAACGTCAGCGCATCGAACCGGTACAGGCCGCGAAACCATGGCAGGAAATGACCGCAGTCGAACGGCAGATGGTACGCCAGCAACAGCTGCTCGAAGAGCATCTCTCCAAGGTCGATGCGCTCGAAATCGGCACCTGGCTGCAATACGACGATCTGCGCACCGGTGTCAGCCGCCGCTGCAAGCTCACGGCCAGGCTTGCCGAGACCGATACCTTCGTGTTCGTGAACCGCATGGGAGCGAAAGTGTACGAAAAGCCGCGCAAGGCCTTCGCCTACGATCTGCAGATGGGTTACGCACGCCTTCTCGAAACACGACCATTCTTCGATCGCACACTGGAGCGCATCACGTCGAATCTGCGCAAGCTCGCGGAAACCTGAGCTTGCTGCAGCGCCGCGGCAGCTCTTCTGGCTGCGCTTCAGGCAGTGGGCACCCGGTTCATCACCAGACCGACGAGCCGCTCGCTGCCGATCACATCGATCGCGCGTCGCACGGTCGTGGTGTTCGAGTTGCCGTAGGGTACGACCAGTACCGTGCCGTCGAGCCAATCGAGCAGCGGCTGCAGCGGCTGCAGCGCATCCACCTCCGGCAGATCCAGCACGATGAAACGGTCGCTGTAACGGGCACGCGCGGCACTCAGCAATTGCTGCATCCGTTCGCCGCACAGGGCCCGTGCACCTGCAGCGTCATGACCGAACGGGATTGCACGCATGCGTGCCACCCCTGGTGCGTAGACGATATCGTCCACATGCAGTTCGGACTGCACCAGGTAGTCGCACAGCCCGACTTCCGGCGGCGGCAGGAGCATGCGCGCAAGCGGGGTACGATGCGGATTGCACTCCACGAGCAGGGAGGTGCGGCGAAAATCGTTTGCAAGTGCGACAGCGGTATTCATCGCCACGTAGCTCGCGCCCACACCGCAGGAAAGGCCGGTGACGCCGATCATGAAATTCGGTTCCGCGCAGCGCTCCATGAGATCCTTCACCAGATCGTTGAAGCGTGCCAGGGTGCTCTCGTTGCGCGTCAGCGGATGCACCACCCGCAACAACTCGAACTCGACGTCCTTGAGGCGTGACACCTCCGTCATTTCGGTGATGCGCGCCCGGTTGGCACCGATGATCTCGTTCAGCCCTGCGGGTTCGACCGGATCGCTCACGTACAAGCCTCCCGCATGAAGGTACGCCCTCAGACCAGCAACAGATACGCTGCACAGGCCGTCACACCAACCAGTGCAACGAGCATCGAGCCGACCCGACGCACGGTGGCAAGCGGATCACGCGTGGAATCACGCCAGACCGGCAGTTCCACCAGTGCACGCACCTGCAGGCGGTCGGCAAGAAGCGCGAGATTCCTGGTCTCGTGCCGGATCATGCAGGCAGCGAGCAGCCGCAGCAAAACCACCACGCAACCGCTTGCAGCCGCCAGCCCTACCACTTGCCCGGACGTGAGCCCGTGCACAAGCTCGGGTTCGGATCGCGAAGCGACGAGCGTGAACGGCAATTGAGGTGACTCACGCGCCATGCGCACCGTATGCGCGTCAAGTTGCTCGCGCGCGCCCGCAACGACTCTGGCCGCCGTCTCGCCGGCTTCATTCAAACGCTGGATCTGCTCGTTCTCGCCCTGGAGGCGCAGCAACTCCGTACGCGACTCCTCGATCAGGCGCCCCAGATCGGCCGCACGCCGCGTCGCAGCGGCGTTGGCACTGCGCTGGTGGGCAAGCTCCTCGCGTGCGCTCTCGCGACGAGCGACCAGCGCGGCATACTCGACACGCTGGTTCTGTTGCTCCTGCGCGGACCCTTGCTCCGGTGTATCGACTCCGCCCCCCTCGGCTTGCATCGACCCGAGCTCCGTATCGAGTTCGGCAACACGGGCTTGCAGTGCCGCGCTGCGGGCATTTCCATCGCGAATCTCGAGCGCCAGCCGCTGCGCTTCCGCCTGCATCCGTCCCAGGCGTGCGGCGACCGTCGTATCACCGCCTGCCGGCAGTGCCGCCAGCGCCTCGCCAAGTCGATCCCGTGCCGCCGTGTCCTCGGCTTCGGCGCGTGCCAGTACAGATTTCAATCGTTGCTGTTCGTCTCGCCACACCTGCGAGGCTGCCAGTCTGCGCTCGGTCACGAATGCGTCGACAAGGGTCGGCAATGCTGCCCGCAACTCCTGCGGCCTGTCGCTCGCCACCAGTTCCACCCGCAACTCGGCGCCCACGCGCTCCAGGCGGAGCTCCCCGGCTGCGGAGGGCGCAGCGAGCCGGCGCAGCACCTGCTCGGCGTCCGCAATCGTATCGGGACCGCTGGCGTCGAAGCGAAGCACGGACTCGACCATCCAGGTGCGCGGCAGCACGAGCCCGCAAGCCAGAACGACAAGGACCGTTGCGGTCCACCACAGAGGCAGCGTCCAGCGCAAGCGGGCGTACTCCCGCCCCAGCCTGCCGACGCCGTGCTGATTCATCGTGTTCCTCCGCGCCGGGTATCACCAGATACCCGCAGGTGCAGTCTCCGGCGGACAGTATAGATAGCCTCAGCTCACATCGGCCAGATCAATGCCCTTGATCTCCAGCACCAGATCGCGCAGGCGTCGGTCAGTGTCGTCGCGCGGAGTGGCTTCCGCCTGGCGGCGGATGATCGGGCGTGAGCGAATCACTTCCATGATCAGCTCGCAGCTAACCGGCTTCACCTCTTCGGCATAGCCGTACACCAGCGCCATATCGCAGATGTTGTTGATCGCGCGCGGGATGCCACGGCTGTAGTAGTAGACCGCCGCACGGGCGTAGCGATCGAAGAGCTCTTCCTGGCAGCCCGCCACCGCCGCGCGATGACGGATGTATTTCTCGGTCGACTCGAAGTCGAGTGGC
>DAOLKH010000161.1:0-5051 GCA_035331685.1 Pseudomonadales bacterium | reverse complement strand
GCCATCCGTACCGTCGCTCGAGGCTGCTTCCGTGGCGACACCGCCGCGTCCGCGACCACGTCCACGGCGGCCACGCGAGCGTCGGGTGCGTTCAGCCTCGGGAGCGGCGTTGCCATCGGTCTCGATCGCATCGGTTGCCTCTGTCGTGGCAGCCTCGACCGGTCGGATTGCCTCGGTCTCGGGTGCCGCAGGAGCTTCGTGGTGCGTTGTGGCTGGCGCGCTCTCCATGGCTGCAGCCGCCGCTACCGCTGTTGGTTGCTCGCTCGGAGCGGCTCCGGGTACCGGCGCGCCCGTCGGGAGTTCGCCACGCTGACGCGGGCCACGCTGGCGCGGCTGGTGGCCCGCCGGGCGCCGCTCGGGCGCGTCTTCAGGGCGCTGGGTGGGGCGTTGCTCGCGACGCTGCTCGGTGCGCGGCGGGCGGGTTTCACGGGATTCGCGGGATTCTGCTTCCGGCTGCGCGCGGGCAGGGCGTTCGCCACGTGTTGATTCACCACGCGCTTCGCGCTCGGTGCCGCTGCGAGCGCGTCCGGAACCGCCACGGCGGCGGCGCGAACCGCTGCGCTGCTCGCCCTCGTCGCCGCGCTCACGCGGACCTCGCTCGGGCCTGCTGCCAGCGGACGCTTCCACTGCCGACGGAGCAGGGGCGGGTGACGGTGTCGGTGCTGGTTTGGCGCCACCGCCGAACAGCGTGTCGAGCAACGAACGAAGGAAGCCGGGGCGCGCTGGGGCCGGTGCGGGAACGGCTGCTGCAGCGGTCGACTGCGGTGCAGCGGCAGCCGGCTTCGGTTCGGCGACCGGAACGGGTTTTGGTGGTGTGATGGACTGCACCGCGGCGACTGGTGCCTTGACCGGTTCGGCGGTACGCGTGACCAGATCGACCGGGGGCGGTGCTTCCGGTATTGCGAGGAAGCTTGGCTCGTCGCTGTGTGCGAGCGCGTTGTCGTCGCGCAGACGCAGCACTTCGAAGTGCGGTGTTTCCATGTGCGGGTTCGGGATCACCATCACGTGCAGCCGGTTGCGCTGCTCGATGTCGATGATTGCGCGTCGCTTCTCGTTCAGCAGGTAGGCGGCGATCTCGACCGGGACGATTGTGCGGATCTGCGCACTGCGCTCCTTGCCTGCTTCTTCCTCGACCAGGCGCAGCACCGACAGCGCAAGCGACTTGGTGTCGCGGATCGATCCCTGGCCCGAACAGCGCGGGCAGGTTACCGAACTGGTTTCCTCGAGCGAGGGGCGCAGTCGCTGGCGCGACATCTCCATCAGACCGAAGCGCGAGATCTTGCCGATCTGCACGCGTGCGCGATCCGGTATCAGTGCCTCGCGCAAGCGGTTTTCCACCTCGCGCTGGTTGCGCGCACTGCTCATGTCGATGAAGTCGATCACGATCAGGCCGCCCATGTCGCGCAGACGCAACTGGCGCGCGATCTCGTCAGCCGCCTGCAGGTTCGTCTGCAGCGCCGTCTCCTCGATGTCCTGCCCCTTGGTTGCCCGCGAGGAGTTGATGTCGATCGACACCAGTGCCTCGGTAGGGTCGATCACGATCGAACCGCCCGAAGGCAGTTTCACTTCGCGCTGGTATGCGGTCTCGATCTGCCCCTCGATCTGGTAACGGTTGAAGAGCGGGATCGGATCCTGGTACTGCTTAACGCGGCTACGGTAGTTCGGCATCACCAGGTCGATGAACTCGACGGCCTTGTCGAAGGCTTCCTGCGAGTCGATCAGCACTTCGTCGATATCTGCGCGCAGGCAGTCGCGGATCGTGCGGATGACCACGTTGCTTTCCTGGTAGATCAGCAACGGCGCACGTTTTTCGTCGGCCGCGGTGATGATCGCGCGCCACAGATGCAGCAGGTAATCGAGGTCCCACTGCAGTTCCTCGGCCGAGCGACCCACGCCTGCGGTGCGGATGATGGTGCCCATCCCGTCGGGCAGTTTCAGCGCGTTCAGCGCATCGCGCAGTTCGCTGCGATCGTCGCCCTCGATGCGTCGGCTGATGCCACCAGCGCGCGGATTGTTCGGCATCAGCACCAGGTAGCGACCTGCCAGGCTGATGAACGTGGTGAGTGCGGCACCCTTGTTGCCGCGCTCTTCCTTTTCCACCTGCACCACGACTTCGGTGCCTTCCTTGACCAGATCGCGGATGCGCTGACGCCCCTGGGCATCGTCGCTGCCGTTGTCCTGGAAGTATTCGCGTGCGATTTCCTTGAGCGGCAGGAAGCCGTGACGGTCGGCACCAAACTCGACGAACGCCGCCTCGAGACTCGGCTCGACGCGCGTGATGCGGCCCTTGTAGATGTTGGCCTTCGTCGAGACCCGGTTGCGGTTCTCGATGTCCAGATCGTACAGTCGCTGGCCATCGACCAGTGCGACTCGCAACTCCTCCGGCTGGGTTGCGTTGATGAGCATGCGTTTCATGGTTACCAATGTCCTGTAAGCAGGTTGCTGGGACTTTGGTACCGTCGGTCATCCGATACGGGTTCTATTGCTTGTCGTGAAGAGCGTTCTTGCGTCCTCGAAGTCTGGTTTGCGCGCTTGCGGCAGTGGGCTCCTCGTCCCGTCTTGCCGCTTCCGTCCCACGACGGCGCAGATGGCCTGGCGCCGGGGATGCGTCTTCAGTCTTGTCCGGTCGGGCGGGCAGGGCGCGATCGCCAGCGGCCCGCACAAAAATCTCGTCAAGCATTCCGTGGTCGAGCCAACGGTACCTTGCGTCTGCCGGTTCCGCTTGCGCGGATTCCGGCGGCAGTACGCGCGCCGTGACGTTCCTGTTTCACTCGTCGGCGCTGCTGTGCTGCGTGTGCTCCGATCCGTATTTCATGCCCCGGGGTCGCGTTACGTGTCGCATCCGCCATGCGGTGTGAAGCGTCGCGAGATACCTGTTCGGGCCAGACTCCAGATACTGGAGCGGGTCGAAAGCGGAGCGGAGTATAACAATGCCGGATAAGTGCTTCAATTAGCAGCAGAAATGGTAATATTCGAGCATGTATGTGCAGATCGAAGAACGTGCGGCCAAGGTCGAACTGGTCGAGGTCGACCCTGAGCACGCAGGGCAAAGGCTCGATAACTTCCTGCTTGCACGATTGAAAGGGGTGCCGCGTTCACGTGTCTACCGCATCGTGCGCAGCGGAGAGGTGCGCGTGAACAGCGCGCGCGCGCGTCCTGATCAGCGCCTGGTGGCCGGTGATCGCGTGCGGGTTCCGCCGGTGCGTACCAGCGAGCGCGCTCCTGCGGCTCCGGGCGCCAGTCTGCGACAGACCTTGCATGGGCGCATCCTTTATGAAGACGCAGCGCTGCTTGTGATCGACAAGCCGAGTGGCCTCGCGGTACATGGCGGCAGCGGGCTGTCGCTGGGTTTGATCGAGGCGCTGCGCGCGATGCGTCCCGACTGCGTTTCGCTCGAGCTGGTGCACCGCCTCGATCGCGAGACATCGGGCTGCGTGATGATCGCCCGCAAGCGCTCGATGCTGCGTCATCTGCACGAGGCGCTGCGCGAGGGCACGATCACCAAGACCTATACCACGCTGGTGGCCGGTTGCTGGCCGAAACGATTGCTGCGTGTCACTGCGGCGCTGGAGAAGAACACGGTGCGCTCCGGCGAGCGTGTGGTGCGCGCAAGCGAGGAGGGCAAGGCCTCCGAGACGCATTTTCGCGTGCTCGAACATTACCGCGATGCCACCTTGCTTGAGGCGCAACCGCTCACCGGTCGTACGCACCAGATCCGGGTGCATGCGCAGGTGTCCGGGCATGCGGTTGCCGGAGACGAGAAATACGGTGATCGCGAGTTCAACCGGCACATGCGCGAGCTGGGGCTCAGGCGACTGTTCCTGCACGCGAGCGCGATCGACCTGGTGCTCCCGGACGGACGGCCGCTCAGGGTCAGTGCACCGCTGGATCCCGCATTGACGGATTTTCTCGAGGCACTGCCACGATGAAGCGTCTTTATATATTCGATTGGGATGGCACGCTGATGGATTCGGTGAACCGGATCGTGTCGTGCCTGCGCCAGGCCGCTCTCGAACAGGGTTTGGACGATCTCGAGGACGCGCATTTCTGCGACGTGATCGGGCTCGGTCTGCCGCAGGCCATCGCACGGCTCTATCCCGGTCTGGACGCGCCACGGGTGGAGCGCTTCCGCACAACGTACGCGGAGCGATTCCTCGCCGCCGATGGCGAGCCGGCAATGCTGTTTCCCGGGGCGCGTGTGCTGCTCGATGAATTGCGCGACCGTGGTCATCAGGTGGCAGTGGCTACCGGCAAGAGCCGGCGCGGGTTGAGCCGGATCCTGGACGAGCTGGATCTGGCGCAGTGCTTTGATGCGACGCGTTGCGCCGACGAGACGGCGTCGAAGCCCGATCCGCGGATGCTCGAGGAGATCGTTGCGGAGCTGGACGTGGATCGTGGTCATGCCGTGATGATCGGCGATACCGAATACGATCTCGAGATGGCGGCGCGTGCCGGGATTCGCAGTGTGGGGATCAGCCACGGAGTGCACTCGCGTGAACGGCTGTTGCGTCATGCGCCGGAGTCGATCGTCGATTCGCTGCTCGAGATTCTGGCGTGGGAACCCTCGGTGCGCCCGTTGTCGGGTCGACGAGGATCGCTCTGAGCATTGATATCGGCTTCAGCCGGGAGCCGTGCGGGCAGCGAGTACCGGCATGCCCATGCGGTCGAGGAAATCGACCAGCCGGATCAGCGGCAAGCCCTCGAGTACGGTCGGGTCGTCGAGACGGACCGACTCGAACAGCGCGATGCCGAGGCCCTCTATTTTGAAGCTGCCGGCGCAGTCCAGAGGCTGCTCGCGCTGCACATAATCGCGAACGGCGGCCACATCGAGCCGGCGCAGGTGTACCGTGCAGCTCTCCACGCTCGTCAGTTCGCGCCCGCTTGCGGTGTCGAGCACGCAGAGCCCTGTAAGGAATTGGACTTCTCGGGATGAAATGGAGAGCAGTTGCTCGCAGGCGCGTTCGACGGTGCCGGGCTTGCCGAGGATGCGTCCGTCGTTGCTGCCGACCTGGTCCGAGGCGATCACCAGCGCGCCTGGATGGCGGGCTGCC
>DAOLKH010000160.1:0-5068 GCA_035331685.1 Pseudomonadales bacterium | reverse complement strand
CTCCTGCGCAATGTGGTACTGCTTCCACACGATCCCTCCACTCGCCAGATCCAGCGCCACCACACCACCGCGCGAAGTGCAGCAGGCGTATTGCGGATCGTGCGTCAGCGGATCCTCGATGCCGGAAATTGGCACGTACACGCGATCGGCATGCACCGACGGTGCCGAGGTGATGCGCGACAGCACGTGCTCCTCCACACGTGTTGCCCACACCGGCTCACCGGTAGTCGCATCGAGCGCCGTCAGCGTGCTGGTGTCATCACCGAACAGCGCCAGCACGCGCTGCGTTCCTTCAGGCGTCGTCAGCGCGGCAAGCGTGACGGCACGCACGATACGCCCGGTCACCGGATGCGCCCAGCGCGTGCAACCGCTCGCAGCATCCAGCGATACCACGTGGCTGCTCGATGAGAGGTACACCCGATTGCCAGCCAGGCTCACCGGGCCGGAGGCACGTCCCGGATACGCAAAACTCCACTTCAGGCGCAGCTTCGGCACACTGGCAGCGTCGATGCCGGCATCGGCGCGGTAGCGGATATTGCGCGGATCGGCCTGGATGCTTTTCCAGTCTGTCGGATCGAGCACTACCCGATCCAGCGGTGTGGTGCACGCGTTGGCCATCGGGTCGACGGTTGCCTCGGCTTCACGTCCGGTCAGCAAGACGACCAGCGAGCGGATCTGCTCGTCGGACAGGCCTTCGGCCATGAGGCGCATCGGGCCTTCGCGCAACGCGTGCAGTACGTTCTCGGCCGGCGTGTAACGCAGCGAGGAACGCGGCGGCACGCGACCCTGCGCGTGGTCGTGGCAACTGGCACAACGCTCGGCATAGAGCTGCCCGGCAGGCGAATCCCCGTCGCCTTCGGCGATCACGTTGCCGTGCGCGTCGAGTTGCACCGCCGCGACCGGCTCGTGAACGAGCGCGGACAACAACACGACCGCACGCAATCCGGCTCGCAGATTCCGCAGTGACGCCCCTGTCTGCATGACGGTTCCACGCATGGCCGGCCTTCCTCAGTAAACGTAACGCAGATCGGCACCGACGCTGCGCAGCTCGCGGTAGGTATTCGTGGCATAGCCGAGTGCACCGAAATCGATGCCCCACTCGCGCACCTCCTCGTTGCCGAGGTTGCGTCCCCACAGCGCCAGCGACAGATCACCGCGCGGCACCGGAATGTCCCGCAGCGTCAGACGCGCGTTCCACACCGTATGGCGGCCGCTGCGGTCATAGCGGTTCAGTTGCGAATGGAAGTTGCGGGCGCTGGCGTACGTCGTGTCCACCTGGGCGACGAAGGTGCCGATGCTGGTGCTCGGGAACGAGTACTGCATGATCAGCGCCGCCTGGTGCTTCGGGCTGCCGAAGATGGTACTGGCGAACGCCGAGACATCGGCAATCACCGGCTCATAACTCTCGTCCATCTTTGGGAAACCGGTGACCGGGTTCATCACGCTGGTCACGAAACGGTTGTACTCCGTATCGACGTAGCCGTAGTTGAGCGTCAGCAACAAATCATCGACCGGTGCTGCCGTGAGCTCGAGCTCGACGCCCTTGGCCTCCGATGAGCCGGCATTCACGGTCACGGATGATGCCCCGCCGGAACCCGCTTCGAACTGCTCTACCTGACGGTCATCGTATTCGTAGTAGTACAGCGCACCATTCAGGCGCAGGCGGTTATCGAACCACTCGCTCTTGCCACCGATCTCCCACGATTCCACCGTTTCCTCGTCAGCCGGTTTTGCGAATGCGGTACTCGTACTGGCCCGGATGTTGTAGCCGCCGGCGCGGTAGCCGGTGCTGTACTTCGCGTAGACCATCACCGAATCGCTCCACTGGTAGGTCAGCGTGAACGAGGGGTTGAAATGGTTCCATGAATCGTCCGCCTTGAGCGTTGCATGCCCGACGTCCTCGAAGCCCGTACGCAACTTCGTGGCCTTGTCGTCGACGCTCCAGCGCAACCCCACGATCGCCGTGAGCCGATCGTTCAGGCGGTAGTCGAATTGCCCGTAGATCGCCCATGCATCGTTGTCGGTCCAGTATTCGTAATCCGGCACCGTGCCAAGCAGCACGCTCTTGCCGAAGCAATCACCGGCACACAGATAATCCTGGGAATCCTGATCCAGTCCGCCGAACGCGAGCAGCGCCGGAAACACGTAACTCTGCGGATCGAGCTGTCGCCCTTCCTCATGGAAGTAGTAGACACCCGCGTTGTAGCCGAAGCGCTCATCGAACAGTCGGCCCACGAACTGGAACTCCTGCGACCACTGTTTGTGCTTGTTGAACCCTCCCGGGCTGGTGGTGGAGAAGGCCGTCACCCAGGTGCCGGCAGGCACGAAGCTGCCGTCGAAATCCGGTCCCAACAGGCTGGCTCCGTCGGCAAGGTAATCGCCGGGAAACGCCTGGCGGTCGTAAGTATTGTCAAACTTGCGCCAGGACGAGATCGATTTCAGGGTCGCGTTGTCGAGGTCGAAAGTGACCGTGAGTGCATGCCCATCGATCTCGAGTTTCTGGTCCTTGTCATCGTGCGCGTACGGCAGGTGCCCCTGGCGGCGCTTCGATGCCGTCGCCGCCATGCTTTCATAAAACGACCCACCGAGCATCAGTTGCAGCGGACGCACGAAGCTCGCCTGGGTCAGGTTCGTATTCGAATCCTGCTGGAAATGATCGTAGGTGTAATCGGCCGTGACCCAGTCCGATGGTGTCCAGCGCAACGCCGCTCGCCAGGCCTGCTGATCGTATTGGCCGAGCTCGCCACCGGTGATGCTGCTCTTCGCCAGACCGCCACGCTCGCCATGAATGAACGACAGTTTTGCGGAAAAATCGCCGAAGGCACCGGTGTCCAGTGAGGTTGCAGAGCGCAGCAGATCACGCTCGCCGACCGTGAACTCCTGCGTGAAACCGAATTCGGCACCGGGCTTCGCAGTCACGATATTGACTGCACCACCCGTGGTGTTGCGTCCGTACAGGGTGCCCTGCGGCCCGCGCAGCACCTCGATGCGCTCCATATCGACGATCTCGAACGCCGCTGCCGAACTGCGGCCCAGATACACACCGTCCACGTAGATGCCGACCGTGGGATCGACTGCGAGCGACGGCTCTCCCGAGCTCACACCACGGATACCCATTCCGTATGCGTTCTGGCTCCCTGGCGTCTTGTTCATCGTCAGGTTCGGCGTGTACGCAGCGATATCACCACTTTCAATCGCGCCCAAGGCCTCCAGACTGGCTGCATTGAAGGCCGACAGAGAAATCGGGGTTTCCTGTAGCGAGGCCTCGACACGTTCGGCGGTGACGACGATCTCCTCGAGCCCGTGTGCGGGACTGTCCTGTGCCAGCACAGGCTGCACCGCAGTGGCAGCGGCTACGGCAGAAATCGTGACGGCAAGAAGTCGTGCAGGGCGATTGAACACACTCATCGGATGCTCCATGGAATGGTTATGGATCGGCGCAGGGCAGACAATACATGACACTCGTCTTGTAAACAAGCGTAACGTCATGCCCGCGTGCCGAGCGTCTTTTCTATACACTGTCGCGGATGCGGAAAACAGGAAACGGACACACTGCATGACACGCGCACCCTTCCCCAAGGTCGCCGACACGGCGCACGAAAGGCGGACCCACATCATCGAAGCGACTGCCGCCTTGATGGCGCGCGCAGGGCTTGCGGGCATCTCGGTGCGCTCGGTTGCCGAACACGCAGGATGTTCCCGGGGATTGGTCGAACACTATTTCAACAGCAAGGCCGAACTGCTCGCTGCGGCGGATCTCTGGGTCAACGAGAGTTATCTTGAGCGGGTTGCAAACGCGGTCGGTGATCGTCGCGGGCTCGCCGCACTCGAGGCACGCCTGCGCAATCTGCTGCCGTATACCGAATCGGTGCTGGACGAATGGCGCGTGCGCCTCGAGTTCTGGCGCCAGGCCGGTGCCAACTCAGCGACTGTGCTGCACAACAGCGAATCGTTCTATGCGGCCTACGAGCAGATCCTCGCCGACGTGCGTCATGCACAGGCGCATGGCGAAATCCCCGACTCCGTACCGCTGATCGAGAGTTCCGAACTCGTGCTCTTTTTCGTGATCGGCATCGCGACTGCCTGCATCACCACTGAACGTCTGCGGCAGCAGAGACCGCTCGACCGCCGCATCGAGATGATCCTTGGCATGCTGAAGACTGACACCCTGGCCGCGTTGCGCGTCGGGGACCCGGAAGTCGAGTTCTGATCGATTGCCGCTCCCGCTACCGCACGGCAACGGGAGTGAAGGAATCGGCGTCCGGTGTTCAGGCAAGCCCGTAATCGGCAAACCTGGGGCTATCCATCTCCTCGGCAAAAGCCTGGTAACTCCATGGCCAGGTGATCGGAACGCCTTCGGCGTCGAGATACCAGCTCGTGCAGCCGGAAGCGAAAATGGTTGTCCTGGCTGCAGCGATACGGCGACTGTCGTAATCCGCCATCGCTGCAACGGTCGGTGCAATCTCTGCTGCCTTGCCTTCGCGCAGATGCTGCAACAACTGCTCGATATAGCTCCACTGACGTTCCGCGATATCGATCAGCGAGAAGTTGCCCACGGGGCCGGTAGGGCCGTTCAGCATGAAGAAATTGGGCATGTCGGGAATCGTGATCGCGTAGTACGCGCTTGGGCTGACCTCCCATTTGTCGTCGAGGCAGGCACCACCCTTGCCCTTGACGATCGTCGGTCGGATGAAACGGTCGACCTTGAAGCCGGTTGCCAGCACGATCACGTCGAGCTCATGGAAGGTTCCGTCCCGCATGCGGATGCCCGCGGGCTCCACGCGATCGATCGCGCCGATTTCCACGACGACGTTCGGTTGCTGGACCGCATCGTAGTAGCTCCACGAATAGATGAGCCGCTTGCAGGCTGCACGATAGTTGGGGCGAAGCTTCTCCCGCAGCAGAGGATCGCTGATGCTGTTCTCGAGGTTCTGTCGGCACAGCTCCTCGATCTCGTGCATATCGGAACCTTCCGGATCGACGAGCGCGCGGTTGAACCGGTAGATACCCGACCAGTATTGCTCGCCGTAACGCATGTCGTCGATCAGCTGGGTATTGGCACGGAACG
>DAOLKH010000159.1:0-5093 GCA_035331685.1 Pseudomonadales bacterium | reverse complement strand
ACCCGTCGTCCAGGTGACCCCGGAACCCGAGGCTCCGGCAAGCGCCACCGCCTGAGAAAGGCAGCAGACAGCGCGTCCCGTCCTCGCGGCGGGACGCCTGCCACTCCCCCGTTCAATACTCGCCGGTACGTAACAGCACCAGCGTACAGGCGTCCTGTGCGGTGATTCCGGCCGAACGCAGCGTGGCCTCCAGTTCCGGATTCTCGGTACCCGGATTGAAGATCACCCGTTTCGGGTGCAATGCCAGCAACTGCTCACGCAATGTGCTCGAGATGGCCGGGCGCACGTAGACCGTGACTGTATCCACCGGCGTCCTGATCGACGCCAGATCCGGCACCGCAGCGTCCCCGTCGATCGCCGGCTCCCGGGTGCTGACCGGCACCACGCGGTGCCCGTGCTCCTTCAGCAAACGTTGTGCCTGGAAAGCATAGCGTTCGGGGTCGGCACTCGCCCCGAGGATTGCCACTGTCTCACCATCCCTCATCGCATGCCTCCCTTGTCAGTGTCATTCCGTATAGAGCTCGATCAGCGTCGACAGATCCGCGTCCGCCTGCGTGCGCAATCCGTGCTGATGCAGCAATTGAGCTGCCAATGCGACCAGCGGCAGCGCTGCACCGCTCGCTCGCGCACAGTCGATCGCGAGATCCAGATCGTGGCGCAACGCGGTGGTGGTGACCAGCAGGGGTTCGAACTCGCGTACTGCCATACGTGTACCCATCCGCTGCAACAGCGGCGAATCGGCCGGCGCCCCTGCAAGAGCCGCCGGCAATTGCTCGGTATCGACCCCGTTGCGCTCGGCCCAGGCAGTCGTCTCGGCCAGTGCCAGCGCGGTCGCACCCGCCAACATCGCATGACACAGGCGAGCGGCTTGCCCAGTGCCCACATCGCCCATGCGACTGACCCGCGCGCAGAAGAGTTCGAGCAGCGGCCGCACCCTCTCCACGTCCGCTTCGGCTCCGCCGACGGTTGCCAGCAGCGAACCCTGTTGTGCGTCCTCGAGATCGCCGACGACCGGTGCATCGACCCAGGCCATGCCGCTGCGCTGCGCAAGTTCGCGCGCGAACCACCGTGTCGCTGCCGGCGCAGTCGCGGACAGATCGACCAGGATCTGCTCATCGGCGGCAAACACGGCCACCCCATCGGCACCGAACACGACCTCCTGCACCGTCGCGGTATCGTCGAGACACAGCAGCACCGTATCGCAGCGCTCCACGAGCTCGCCAGGCGTGGCAGTGGGTTCGGCGCCGTACTCTGCCAGTGCATCACAGACGTCAGCCGTGCGGTTCCAGACCAGGAGCGCACACCCCTCGTCCAGCAGTCGCGTTGCGATCGCGCGGCCCAGATGACCCAGACCGATCAGCCCGACCAGCCCGTCACGCACGCTCACCCGCACCTCCTGCCGTCACGGCACGATCCGCCGTGTCAGGGCCCGTCACCCGTGGGGCCAAAGATCGCGAGCAGCGTGAGATCCTCCCGGATGTCGAAGAACGAATGCTCGGTGGTTGCCCCGACGAACAGCACCGTGCCTGCTCCCACATCCTGTTCCTGCCCATCGATGCGCAGCCGTGCCTTGCCTTCGAGAACGACATAGATCTCGTCCTCCAGATGCGGTGCCTGCATGTCGCGTGCACCGACCGGCAGACGGTAGACCGCGCAGGACATCTGCGCTCCACGCAGGAACTCGACGATCCGTGGCTCGGTACCGGCAACCGATCGCTTGAGCTGCTCGAGATCGAAGACCTTCCAGACAGCAGACGACATCGAACAGACCCCCGGGTTGAAGACGAAAAAGGCGACTGCGGAACTCTACTGTGCGCGCGCGGCACTGCCAAGCCGCCGCCCGGCTTCCTGTAGCCCCCATCACGCTTCGACCACAGGCAGCCCCGCAGCGCAAAACCGCTTGCTGCCTCAGTACTCCCGCCCGCTGTCGCGGCCTCCGATCACTCCATCATCCCCGGCCGGCTGCAGCGGATCCTCCCCACGCAGCAGGCGTGCGAACACTTCCGCACCGTAGATCCTCTCCGCCAGCAAGGACATGTCGCCGGCCTTGCGCATCTCGTTGCCGCCGTCGATCGCAATGCTCTCGCCCGTCACCCACGAGGACTCGGGACCCGCCAGGTAGCGCACGCCGGCGGCAATATCCCTCGGCTCCCCGATACGCCCCAGCGGGTTCTCGATGACCATCTGGTCGTAGGTCTCCCTGTCGGCGTAGACCGCCGCCGTTCCCTCGGTACGCGTCAGCCCGGGGCGCACCGCATTCACACGGATACGAAAGCGTGAAAGCTCTTCGGCCAGCGTACGTACCATGCCTTCCAGCGCCGCCTTGCCGGTCACGTACGAAGACAGCCACGGGTAGGCGAGCTTCGCCACATTGGAGGAAACGCAGACGATGCTGCCCCCGCCATGGCGCGCCATGATCGGTGTGGCGTGCCGGATCACGAGAAATGCCGACATCACGTTCAGTTCGATTTCGGCGAGGAAACTCTTCTCGTCGTGCAGCAGGAACGGCCGGATCCCGCCGCCACCGACCGCAGGCACACAGATATCGACACGACCGGTATGTTCGCAGGCGAGCGCCAGCGCTGCCTTGACATCATCGGCAACCATCGAGTCGCCCGCGATGACAGCCAGCCGTGCGCCGGGGCGTACACTGGGTCGGAGAAGCGCACGCGCCTCTTCCAGTGGTTCGATACGTCGTGCACTCAGCGTGACCGAGGCTCCATCGCGCAACAACGCCTCGGCACAGGCTACGCCTATACCTCCCGAACCACCCGTGATCAACGCACTCATGCCGTCGAGCGGCAACACATCAGCCGTATTCATGGCTGCAACCTCCTTCGCAGGCCGGGACATCTGCAGGCATCATCACCGTGCACACCCTGACTGACAAGCCACGCCCGCAGCGTGCCCGGACACCACGACGGCAGCTTTTGATACAAGCACGCCGGCGCACACCGTTGAGATCACGCCGGCGCTGTGATTGGATGCGCGCTTCACGATCAGCCCACATGCATCAGGAGCGTCCATCATGGCACTGCGCGTCGAAACACCGCTGTTCGGCCCCGACACCAATCAGTACGCCGGACACGGCCAGCCGAACGTGACGCTGGAACAGATGGCCGCGACCTGCCGTCTGCTCGAGGATATCGGCTTCGACGGCATCACCACGGCCGAGGCCGGCCACGACGCCTTCCTGCCGGTGATGATCGCCGCCGCAAACACCTCGCGCCTGATCATCGGCACCAACGTCGCCGTGGCATTCCCGCGCAGCCCGATGGTGACCGCGCAGATGGCGTGGGACCTCGCGCACTATTCCGGTGGACGCTTCACGCTGGGGCTGGGCACCCAGGTCAAGGGGCACAACGAGAAACGCTACAGCACGCCGTGGCCGAGCGCTCCGGGGCCGCGCATGCGCGAGTACCTGCTGTGCCTGAAGGCAATCTTCGCCAGCTTCCAGAACCCGGCCAAGCCGACCTATTTCAAGGGCGATTTCTATCAGTTCACGCTGATGGCGCCGTTCTTCAACCCCGGACCGATCGCGCACCCGGAGGTGCCGTTCTACATTTCCGCCGTCGGCCCCTATATGGCGCGCCTGGCGGGCGAGCTGTGCGAGGGCCTGCGCCTGCATCCGATCTCGACCTTCAGCCATACCCGCGAGGTGATCCTGCCGGCAATCGCCGAGGGCGCAGCGCGCAGCGGCCGTGATCCGGCGAAGTTCGACCTGGTCGGTGCGCCATTCCTCGCCACCGGACGCACCGAGGCGGACGTCGAGCAGGCGAAGAGCGCCGTGCGCAAGCAGATTTCGTTCTACGCTTCCACGCGCTCCTACCACCGCGTGCTCGAATACCACGGCTGGGAAGAAACCGGACTGCGCCTGCACGAACTGTCGGTGGCGGGCAAATGGGCCGATATGCCGGCACTGATCACCGACGAGATGCTCGACGAGTGGGCGGTGGTCGCCACCTACGACCGCCTCGGTGACGCGGTGCGCGCCAAGGCCGACGGCCTGTTCGACACGGTCACGCTGACGCTGCTCGATGAGGCACGCCGCGATGAAGACCTGATGCGTGCGACAATCGCGCGGCTGCACGCAGCCTGACACGACGAATCCTGACCAGGGGAGAGATGTGACGATGAGCGAGGTATTGCTTGACCGTGACGGTGCTGTGGCAACCGTGACGCTGAACCGCCCGCAGCAGCTCAACACCATTTCGCATCCGATGCTGCTCGCGCTGACCGAGGCCCTGCTCGCCTGCGAGCAGGACCCGGCAATACGCGCCGTGGTACTGACCGGCGCCGGCAAGGCTTTCTGCGCCGGACTCGACCTGCAGGACGCGGCAAGCGACGAAGGCGTGGCGCGCGGCGGTTTCGCGCTCGCAACCACACTCGATCTGCGCACCTTTCCGCCCGTGGTACTGCACGGCATGGACACGCCGGTGATCTGCGCAATCAACGGCGGAGCGGCAGGCTTCGGCCTCGACCTCGCACTTGGTTGCGATGTGCGATTCTGCAGCACGCAGGCAAAGCTTTCGGCCGCATTCACGCGCCGAGGCATCCTGCCCGAGACCGGCGGCACCTGGCTGCTGCCACGGCTGATCGGCTGGCAACGCACCGCGGAGCTGGTGTTCACCGGACGCACGCTGAGCGCCATCGAAGCCGAACAGCTCGGACTGGTCGCGCACGTGGTGGAACCGGATGCACTGCTGTCGGCGGCGCGTGCGCTTGCCGAGGAGATCGCCAGCAGCGCGCCGCTCGCGGTGCAGGCAGCCAAACGCATGATGCGTTCGGGGCTTGGCGAGGACTTCAGCGCGCACATCGAACGCGTCTACCTGCAGACGCTGCCGCTGCTGCGCACCCGCGACTTCGAGGAAGGTTTTCGCTCGTTTCTCGAGAAGCGGTCTCCGCGTTTCGAGGGTCGCTGAGCGCAGCGTCCGGCTCAGGAGCTGCACGACAGCCGCGAGCAGCCGGCGCGTTCGCGTGCCCAGTCGGGGCGCCTGCGCGCAAGATGTTCGCGTCCCGGCTGTTCCTCGTACGGCCGGCGCAACACATCGAGCAGTTCGTGCACGCCTGCGATGTCTCCCTGTTCGGCACGA
>DAOLKH010000158.1:0-5158 GCA_035331685.1 Pseudomonadales bacterium | reverse complement strand
CAGCGCGACCAGGAACACGTTTTCCGGATTGTCGCTCGCGATGTGATAGTGCTGCGCACCGGTCGCCCGATGGCGGTATTCCTCGACGACGACCCCGAGTGTGGTGATCGGCTCGCTGCGGATCCATTCGAAGCCGGGGTGGACCGTAGCCGGTGCAAGGCCTGGGGCAGGGTGTATCTGGGTACTGCTCATGAAGTGCTCGGAGTTACTGCGGGAATGGATCGTGATCGTCGCGTTTCAACCCCCGAGGGATGATGCGCGCCGCGGATTCTAGCCCGGGTATGGCGCGTGTGTTAAGGCGGGCTTCAACCGTTCCTTGCGTCTCGATTGGATGGCGTCGCGCAGAGCCGGGGACGAATGCAGTTGATTGGTGACGGCTTTCACGTTGTCCATGCCTGACACCCGGTGAGCGAACGCCACCCGTCCAGAAAATGCCGGAAAGACGCTATCATTCGTTAGTGCCGCGTGGACTCGAGCTGAAGACCGGAGAGATCATGGCACGGCGCAGGAGACCGAACGAATATGAGGAGGCAAGAACCGTGATCGACCTGAAACTGCTGCGCCCGCATCCAGCGACGTCCAGCGGAGCCTGATTCCTTGCGTCAGGACAAGGCAAGAGGCTGGGGGGTCCAGCCCCATGTGCTGCTGGGCAGTACGGCATTGATCGTAGTACTGATGCTGGCCCTGGTACTCATTCCACAGACGCTGTCCCGTCAGGCGCGCCTGGAAGTGCTGCGCAGCCACGTGGGCGAGGTGGCGCGGGTTGCCGCATCGGTGCTGGACGGCGATGCGCATCGACACCTGATGGAAGGTCATGGCACGGCCGAGGAACTGGATGCTGCCAGGGCGCCGCTGTTGCGCCTGCATCGCGCCTGGCAGGAAGCCCGATACGTGTACACGATGGGTGCGCGTGATGGCAGGGCGTTCTTCGTGCTCGATACGGCCCAGGATACGCTCTTTGCTTCCAAGCGAGGTCTGCGCATGTCGCGCTATCTCGAGCCCTTCCAGCTACGTGAGGAGTACAGAAGCGACTGGCTGGTTGAACTGGCTGCCGGTCGGACCTATGTGAATCCGCAGTATCAGCACGATGACTATGGCTACTTCCTGACCGGCCACGCACCGATTCGCGACTCGACCGGGCAGGTGGCGGGTTTTGTCGGTGTCGATTTCGACCTCGAGTATTTCCTTGCCGAAGAGGCGCGCTTCCGCCGCATTGAGTTCGCCAGTCTCCTTGGTGCGCTGCTGCTGTCCCTGGGGCTGGGCTGGGTTTATGCCCGCCATCACTTCCTGCAGCAAGCGGAATTGCGTCGTCACTACGAATCGTCCATGAATGATTCGCTCAGCGGGCTCCTGAACCGGCGCGGCGCCGATGCCGCCATCCGTTCGGTCATGGAAGGTGGTGCGAGCAGGCAGGACAGATTCCACGCCGCGCTGCTGGTCGATATCGATCACTTCAAGCAGATCAATGACAGCTACGGGCACGCCAAAGGCGACTCGGTCATCGCACGGCTGGCGGAGGTATTGCGCATGCCGCTGCATGCCGGAACCGTGCCGGTGCGCCTGGGTGGAGATGAGTTCCTGCTGTTCGTGCCGGATTGCGACCAGAACACGGCGCAGCGGATCGCCTCCCGCCTGCTGGAGGAGGTGCGCGCGACGGAAGAAAGCAGCGCCGTGCCGTTTGCAGTGTCCATGGGTGTGGCCGTGGTGCAGACCGGGGAAGGCGGCTTTGACCTGCTCTACCGCCGCGCCGACGCCGCGCTTTACCAGGCCAAGTCAAGCGGCAAGAACCGCTACGCCATCTTCGATGACTCCATGGCCGATATGGCGAACAAAGATGGCGTCGATGCGCTCGGATCGGTCCGGACGGTCACACAAGCAGTCGAATGACCACGGCGATTCCTGCGAGCAGGATCAGCTTGATGGCTGACAGCAGGTTTCTCGTCATCTGCTTCTTCATCTCCTCACGGGCATCGCCGCGAGCACGCAACCACGGGTACGCGATGAGCACGACCCACAGCGAGACAGGAACCAGAGCGAGAAGCACGAACCAGGCCACGCCATGATCTCCGATGCGCGGGATCGTTTCGGTGGGGTCGTAGGCCGATTGGGGGACCAGGGGCGTTGATGGGTCGCTGGTGCGCAACACGGTGTAGCGGGCGCCGGGGGCCGCACGAATGTACGTATCGCGCGACACCGGAAGACGCGCGTACTCGTTGGTCCCCTGAATTTTCCCCTCCAGGGTATAGATGCTGGATATGCCATATCGCTGCACTGGAGGTGCCAGAGCCGTTGTGACGAAGATCGTCTCACTGGCGGGGTCGGTACGCAGCACGAGACTGCCATGCTCGACGGCAGCCTTTGCGATCAGGAACGCGAGCAAGCCCAGTACGATGGTCATCAGGATCGCACTCGGCACGCCAAGGGTGCGCAGCCATCGCGAGCGACGTGCAGCTCGTCGGTTCGCCTCGAGTCCCCTGTGATGTCGCGTCAGCAGCAGTGAGGTTGCGGATACTGGATCGAGCTCTCGGCGCCCCTCCTGGTCAAGGAAGTGGAACCGCGTCGCTGCTTCAAGCCGAGTCAGCAAGCGCGCAAGGGCTTCGTCCAGGTCGTCGACGCCTGGCTGCTCGGCATCGATCGCGAGTTCGACCGCTACCACGTTGTCGTAGACTGCGATCAGGATCCATCCGCACTCCCATGTTCCCTGCAGTTGCACGAATCGATGCAGGCGTCTGATGGAAGCCTCGGGATCGGGGGCGTTGCCGAGCATCGCCGGCAGGTCTGCGGTGTCAACGGGGCGTCGTTGCAGATTGGCAAGGCTTTGCATCAATCTGGCGGCGATATCGTGTGCCTGCCTGGCCAGGGAGGCGCAGGCTTGCGGGGTCTCGTCCGCCGCCCAGCGTACATCGGCTTGTGGATCGGGATCCTGCAGCAGGGGTTCGGTGCGACCGAGTACGAAATCGAAAGCGTAGACAGGATGCATATGACAACGGTTACCGGCAGACGGCTGCGGAGCACGGATTATGATTGAAAAGGCGCCAGGGCGACCCAGGTGTCACGGGCTTGGGAGCGCCGTGTTGCTTTTGCTCCTGATTGCCGGTACGAGCCTGGCAAACGAATCCGTGCCTGGCCCGATCCTGCGCCCGGCGGCCGTGATTCTGCATATCCATGACGAAATCAGCGACCAGCGCTTCGTGGAACGACTGGTGGCGCTGCTGCAAAGCAACCTCGCGCCGCCGATCACGGCGAGTCCGGTACGGATGGACCTGGAACGCTTCCGGCTCCGCTTCGGCATCATGGACGCCAACCCGCTGCTCGGCGCGCTGATCGGCGGTATCGACTGGCAGCGTGACAGGAACGTCGTGCATTTCGTGCTGATTCCAGATGACATGCGGCTGCAACCGGCACGCTTCAATTTTGCAGCCAGTGCAGGCGATGCGGGTACGCCGTTTCATCTGTCGATCGTTTCGCTGGCGAGGCTGCAGCAGCTCTCCGGGGATGGGCGTGTGGACAGCAACCCCAGCCGTACTGCGGTACGCGCATTCAAGCTGATCGCCAAGAACACCGCGCGGCTCATGGGGTACGCGTCGAGCGATCGCTGCCTGTTCGCCTTTGCGCGCAGCATCGCAGAGCTCGATGCGACTGCGGAGAGTTTCTGCGAACCGGACCTCTCGACGCTGGTCGCGGCAGGCATCGCCCGGGTGCCGCAGTGAGGTGCCGCATCACATTCCGGCAGCAGGTGCTATTTGCATGAATCGCTGGATACGGTCTGCGTCGGCAATGGCGGGAGTTCGACACGCAGCACGAACAGCCACGGCCACAGCTTGCCGGTGACCCACAGCAGCCCGGTGTCTGCGTCCCAGGCGATGCCGTTCAGCACGTCAGCCTGACGGCGTTCGCTGGCATCGAGCAGCTCGCCGAGTTCGAGCCGCCACAGAGCGCAGCCGTTGCGAGGATCGATGGCGACCACGCTGTCGGTGAGCCACACGTTGGCGAGCAGCCAGCCGTTCACCCACTCGAGTTCGTTGAGACGTTCCAGCGATTGTTTGCCCACACGCACGGTCAGGCGGCGCAGCTCCGAGAAGTCGTCCGGGCTGCGCCAGCGCAGCGTCGCGCTTCCATCGCTCTGGATCAGGTGAGTGCCGTCGCTGGCAAGTCCCCAGCCTTCGCCGCTGTAGCCGAAGCGCTGCTCCGGTTCGAGTTCCGGCAATGAAAGACGCTGCATGAGGCCTTCGCGCCAGGTCAGCAGATAGAGCTTGCCGCCGTGCACGGTGATGCCTTCGGCGAACCAGCGCGCAGGGAGTCTGCGCGTGCGCAGTGGACGCGGATCTGCGAGCGTGCGCAGCAGCAGGCGCGATTCGCCGTAATTGCCGCCACTCTCGATGAGCTCGCCGCGATCGATCACCAGCCCCTGCGTGAACAGCGTGCGATCGTGGGGCATGCGTTTCACGATTGCATAAGGGTTTGTCGGCAAGGTTGGCAGCAGCCTTTCGGGAGCCGGACGCGCGCAGCCGGCCTGCGGCAGCAGCACACCGGTCATGAGGACACACAGTGCAGCGAGCAGAAGGCATTTCATGTGCCACGCCCCTTGATGATGTCGCGGATCAGGAAGCGCGCTGGTGAAATCGTGCGCTGCAGGCGCCGAGACAATGGGGATGGCTCGCTGCAGATCGAGGCGGCGATCGCATCGGCGCACAGCGGCGCGCTGGTCAGTCCGCGCGAGCCGTGGCCCGTGCTGACGTACAGACCCGGCAGGTAGCTGCCGGTGCGGTCGATCGGACGGCGTGCGTTGTGGCGCAGCGCAGCGAAATCGTGTCGAAACGCTGCCGCATCCGCCACGGCTCCTGCGATCGGCAGCCGGTCCGGCGTGCTGCTGCGATACCCCACACCCGCCCGCAGTGCTTCCTGCGGAATTTTCTCGAGGTCGATGTGCGCCAGGATCTCGTGTGCGCGTTCGAGGTTGTCGGCGTCTTCCGCCCGGGTTGGCTGGCAGTCGCCCGCACCACGCACATAGCTGGCACCGCAGCACAGCCATTCACCACGTGCTGGTGCCACGTAGCCACTGGCGCAGACCACGCAGCGCGGTGTGACACCGACCAGTGCACGCGGGATCAGCGTGATCTGGCCACGCAGCGCCGCGATCGGCAACGGGTTCGCTCCG
>DAOLKH010000157.1:0-5159 GCA_035331685.1 Pseudomonadales bacterium | reverse complement strand
ACCGCTGCGCAGGGAGCTGCAGACGGTGATGCAGAACTTCTTCGGCGTGTTCCGCACCGGAGACAAGATGCGCGAGGGTGTGGCGAGTCTGGCTGCACTGCGGCCCCGCATCGAGAACCTGCACCTCAAGGACAAGTCGCAGGCATTCAATACGGCGCGCCTCGAGGCGCTCGAATTGCAGAACCTGCTTGAAGTGGCGGAATCGACGGCGATTGCAGCCGAGGTGCGCACCGAGAGCCGTGGCGCACACGCACGCGAGGACTACCCGGAACGCGATGACGCGAACTGGCTGTGCCATTCGCTGTTCTTCCCGGACGGAAAGCGTATGGGGCGGCGCGGTGTGAACTTCACGCCGAAGACCGTCGATGCGTTCGAGCCCGTGAAGCGCACCTATTGACCGGGAATCTCTCAACATGCTGACAGTGAGTGTTTATCGTTACAACCCGGAAAGCGACCGGGAACCCTCGATGCACGAGGTGCAACTCGACACCGGGGGCCGGGATCTGATGGTGCTCGACGTACTCGAGTTGCTGAAGGTGCAGGATCCCTCGCTGACCTTCCGTCGTTCGTGTCGTGAAGGCGTGTGCGGCTCCGACGGCGTGAACATGAATGGCAAGAACGGACTGGCGTGCATCACGCCACTGTCCTCGATCGTCAGGAATGACCGACTGGTGATCCGGCCGTTGCCGGGGCTGCCGGTGATCCGTGATCTCGTGGTCGACATGACGATGTTCTATCGTCAGTACGAAAAGGTGAAGCCTTATCTGATCAACGACGAGCCGGCACCGGCGATCGAGCGGCTGCAGTCGATCGAAGAGCGTGCCAGGCTCGACGGACTCTACGAGTGCATTCTCTGCGCGTGCTGCTCGACAGCATGCCCGTCGTTCTGGTGGAATCCCGACCGTTTCATTGGTCCTTCCGGTCTGTTGCAGGCCTACCGCTTCCTGATCGACAGCCGTGATACGGCAACCGAGGAGCGGCTTGCGGAACTCGATGATCCGTACAGCGTGTTCCGCTGCCATGGGATCCAGAATTGCGTTGCGGTCTGTCCCAAGGGCCTCAATCCAACGCAGGCGATCGGGCACATCCGCAACATGCTGCTGGTGCGCGGAACCTGAATTCGACGGGCCGGGCGCTGAACCACAGCCCGGCCACAGTCGCTGCATCCGTCGATGCGGGTGTGGGCCGGGAGTTGATGTGGAATCAACCCGTTCCGGTCGCGGTGGACCGGCGTGGAGGCGTTGCGATATGCAGCAGGAGAGCATGGAGCTGCTCTGGGGCAGCTCTCATATATCGGGTGGCAACGCTGCCTACGTCGAGGCGATGTACGAGACGTACCTGCGCGATCCGAACGCGATAGCGCCCGAGTGGCGTGATTATTTCGACCGCCTGCCGCGGGTCGATGGCACCACGATCGATGTGCCCCATTCGACGATCCGGGAACACTTTGCGCTGCTGGGTCGGCAGAAATCCCGGCCGGAGCCGGTTTCGCACCCGGGCATCAGCACCGAGTACGAACGCAAGCAGGTGCGCGTGGTGCAGCTGATCAGCGCGTACCGCCACCGTGGTCATCAGAAGGCGCGCCTCGATCCGCTCGGTCTCGCCGTGCGCGAGCAGGTGCCCGACCTGGATCTGCAGTTCCACCAGTTGTCCGAAGCCGACTTCGATACCGTCTTCCAGACCGGATCGCTGCATATCGGCAAGTCCGAGGCACCGCTGCGCGAGATCGTCGCGGCCCTCGAGGGCACCTACTGCAATACGATCGGTGCCGAGTTCAAGCACATCGTCTCGACCGAGGAGCGACACTGGATCCAGAATCGCATGGAAAGCGTGCGTGCCGCACCGGTATACACCGCGCACATGAAGCGTCATCTGCTCGAGCGCCTGAGCGCCGCAGAGGGGCTCGAGCAGTTTCTCGCGGCCCGCTATCCGGGTGCGAAGCGTTTCGGGCTCGAGGGCGGCGAGAGCCTGATTCCGCTGCTGGACGAGGTGGTGCAGCGCTGCGGTGGTTACGGGGTGCAGGAGATCGTGGTCGGCATGGCGCATCGCGGGCGGCTCGCGGTGCTGGTGAACATCTTCGGCAAGAACCCGGAGAGTCTGTTCGAGGAATTCGAAGGGCGCGCGATCTATCAGGGATCCGGTGACGTGAAGTACCACCAGGGCTTTTCGTCGAATGTGATGACGCCAGGCGGCGAGATGCATATCGCGCTCGCATTCAACCCATCGCATCTGGAGATCGTGGCATCCGTCGTCGAGGGTTCGGTGCGCGCCCGCCAGGACCGGCGCGGCGATACGCAGCGCGATCATGTGGTGCCGGTGATCATCCATGGCGATGCTGCCTTTGCCGGTCAGGGCGTCGTCATGGAAACCTTCCAGATGTCGCAGACCCGCGGCTTCGGTACCGGCGGCACCGTGCACGTCGTGATCAACAACCAGGTCGGTTTCACCACCAGTTGTCCGAGCGATGCGCGTTCGACGGAGTACTGCACCGACGTGGCGAAGATGGTGCAGGCACCGATTTTCCATGTGAACGGTGATGATCCCGAGGCAGTGTTGTTCGTCACCCAACTGGCCGTGGATTTCCGTCAGCGATTTCGCAAGGACGTCGTGATCGACCTCGTGTGTTACCGCCGCCGTGGTCACAACGAAGCCGATGAGCCGGCGGCGACGCAGCCACTGATGTATCAGAAGATCCGCAGTCAGCCCGGCACGCGTGCGATCTACGCCGAGCGTCTGATCGCGGACGGTGTGATCGACAAGGACGGGGAACGTGCACTGATCGACAGCTACCGGGCAGCGCTGGAAGCCGGGCAACAGGTCGCCAGGAGTGTGGTGACCGAACCGGACAAGGCACTGTACGTCGATTGGCAACCGTACCTCGGCCACACGACGGCATCGACGGCCGATACGCGTGTCGAATTGGTGCGCCTGCAGGATATTGCTGCACGCATGTCGATGATTCCCGATGGTTTCGTGCTGCAGCGCCAGGTGCAGAAGATCTACGAGGACCGGCGCCTGATGAGCGCGGCGGCCACGCCGGTCAACTGGGGATTCGCTGAACTGCTCGCCTACGCGACGTTGCTCGAGGAAGGTTTCCCGGTACGCCTGAGCGGGCAGGACGTGGGGCGAGGCACTTTCGCGCACCGGCACGCGGTGCTGCACAACCAGAAGGACGGGGCGGTGCACGTGCCGTTGCAGCACCTCTCGGATACACAGGCGAAATTTCATATCTACGACTCCCTGCTCAGCGAACTGGCGGCTCTGGGATTCGAGTACGGGTATGCGACCACGACGCCGAAGGCGCTGATCCTGTGGGAAGCACAGTTCGGTGATTTTGCGAACGGTGCACAGATCGTGATCGATCAGTTCATTACCAGTGGGGAGCACAAGTGGGGGCGTCTGTGCGGACTGACCCTGCTGTTGCCACACGGCTACGAAGGACAGGGGCCGGAACATTCCTCGGCGCGGCTCGAACGCTTCCTGCAACTCTGTGCCGAGCACAACATCCAGATCTGCGTGCCCACGACTCCGGCGCAGATCTTCCATTTGCTGCGTCGCCAGGCGTTGCGGCCGCTGCGCAAGCCCCTGGTGGTGTTCACACCGAAGAGCCTGTTGCGGCACAAGGACGCGATTTCCGAGTTGCCCGAACTGGCGGGTGGCAGCTTCAGAACCGTCATTCCGGAAGGCGATCCGCTGGATCCGCAGGCCGTGACGCGGGTGGTGCTGTGCAGCGGCAAGGTGTATTACGAGTTGCACGAACAGCGCAACCAGCAGGGTCTTGAACAGGTGGCGATCGTGCGCATAGAACAGTTGTACCCGTTCCCGCAGCGGGAGCTGGTGGCGGCGATCGCACCGTACCGCAATCTGCTCGAGGTCACCTGGTGTCAGGAGGAGCCGCAGAATCAGGGTGCCTGGTTCAATAGTCAGCATCACATGCGACAGGCGGTTCGCGAACACAATCGTGATCTGTATCTGGAATACTCCGGGCGCGACGCGTCTGCGGCACCTGCAGCGGGATATGCGGCGCTGCATCTCGCACAGCAGGAGAAGTTGATCCGTGATGCACTCGGCATGCAGGTGCCGCGCTGGCCAAACCCGTGATCCGCGTGACAGCAAACCCGACAGGAAATCGCAGCAATGAGCATGGACATCAAGGCCCCCCAGTTTCCCGAGTCGGTTGCCGAAGGCACGGTGGCGCACTGGCACAAGCGTCCGGGTGACGCCTGTCGCCGTGACGAAGTGCTGGTCGACATCGAGACCGACAAGGTTGTGCTCGAGGTGGTGGCGCCGGCGGACGGCAGCCTGAGCGAAATCCTCAAGGATACGGGCGCGACGGTGCTTGCAGAGGAGATCATCGGCCGGTTCGCAGCCGGAGCCGTCGCGCCGACTGCGCAGACCGATGCGGTGGCAGCGAAGAATGAGGGCGCTGCCCTGCCGCGCTCCGGTCCTGCCGCACGCCTGGCGGCAGCCGAGCACGGGGTCGATCCGGCAGCCATCAGTGGCAGCGGCAAGGGCGGGCGTGTGACCCGTGAAGACGTGGCCGCACACGCGGCGCAGCCGCCCATCCAGGCGAATGCCGCGGTGGAGCAGACGTCGACCGCGCCGCCGGTGGCACTTGCCGGAGGACGGATCGAGCGGCGCGTACCGATGACGCGGCTGCGTGCGCGCGTCGCCGAACGTCTGCTGGACGCATCGCGCAACACCGCAATGCTCACCACGTTCAATGAAGTGGACATGCAACCGGTGATGGATCTGCGTGCGAAGTATCGCGAGCTGTTCGAGAAGCGGCACAACGGGATCCGCCTCGGTTACATGGGATTCTTCGTGCGGGCGAGCGTCGAGGCTCTGAAGCGTTTTCCGGTAGTGAACGCATCGATCGACGGTTCCGATGTCGTCTACCATGGCTATCAGGACATCGGCGTTGCGGTGTCCAGCGAGCGCGGACTGGTGGTGCCGGTACTGCGTGACGCCGATGCGATGACGCTTGCCGGGATCGAGGCGAGGGTACGCGAGTACGGCGCCAAGGCGCGCGACAACAAGCTCTCGATCGAGGAGATGACCGGCGGTACCTTCACGATCACCAACGGCGGTGTCTTCGGCCCGCCGCTGTCGACACCGATCCTGAACCCGCCGCAGACGGCCATCCTCGGCATGCACAA
>DAOLKH010000156.1:0-5191 GCA_035331685.1 Pseudomonadales bacterium | reverse complement strand
CGGCGTCGCCTACGTAACTCAGATGATTGATCTTGCTGTGCGGACCGATGGTCGCCTGCTTGGTTTCAACGAAATTGCCTACACGTGCACCCTCGGCCATGCGTGTGCCCGGGCGCAGGCGCGCAAAGGGGCCAACGCTGCAGCCTGCGTCGACCTCGGCGTTCTCGAGCAGCGAGTTCGGATGCACCGTCGAGCCGGTTCCGACGCGACTGTTGCGCAGCACACAGTTCGCACCGATGCTGACGTAGTCACCGAGTTCGACCTCGCCTTCGATGATCACGTTGATGTCGATCGTGACGTCACGCCCGTGGCGCAGGCGCCCGCGCAGGTCGAAACGTGCCGGATCACGCAGCGTGACGCCGGCCAGCAGCAGCTCGCGTGCCTTGCGCGCCTGCCAGGCACGCTCGAGCACGGCGAGCTGTTCGCGGTTGTTCACGCCCGCAACCTCCTGCTCGTCGCTTGTGGTGAGCGGACGCACGCCAACGCCCGAGCGCGCGGCCATCGAGATGATGTCGGTGAGGTAGTACTCGCGCTGCGCGTTATCGTTGCCGAGTGCGGGCAGCCACTGGTGCAGACGTGCGTTCGGCAACGCCATGATGCCGGTATTCACTTCCCGCACGGCATGCTGGGCGACCGTGGCGTCCTTGTGCTCGACGATCGCCGCAACGCGCCCTTCGGCATCGCGCAGGATGCGCCCGTAGCCGCTGGGATCACCGAGTTCGACGGTCAGCAGAGCCAGCGCCCCCTCGTTCGCGATCACAACCAGCTCCCGCAGCGTGGATTCACGCACCAGCGGCACGTCACCGTAGAGGATCAGGGTGGTTCCGTCGTGCGCGAGCAGCGGCAGCGCCTGCTGAACCGCATGACCGGTACCGAGTTGCGCCTGCTGCACCACCCAGTTCGCAGAGACGTCGCCCAGCGCCGCGCGTACCCGCTCGGCACCGTGTCCGATCACCACGTTCAGGCTGCGCGGCGCGAGTGCCAGCGCCGAATCGATCACATGGCGCAACAGCGGCTGGCCGGCAAGAGGGTGCAGGACCTTCGGCAGGTCACTGACCATGCGGGTACCCTGACCCGCAGCAAGGATGATGATATCGAGGTCCACGATTCACTCCAGCGAGGCGCACCAGCCCGACCGATGCAGGCTGTTGCAGACCACAAGAGCGTAGCAGACCGTGTCGAATTTACCTTGTGGAGGCGGGTACGAGACCCGCACAGCCGTCAACCGCGACCCATCTTCTTGCGCAATCCCTGGAGGGTACGCAACTGGGCCACTGCCTCGGCAAGCTGGGCGGCCGCACGACCGTAGTCGAACTCGCCCTGCTGGTTCGCGAGCGCGGCTTCGGCGGCCTTCTGTGCCTCGATCGCTGCCGCCTCGTCGATGTCGTTCGCGCGCACCGCGGTATCGGCCAGGATCGTCACCGTGCTCGGCAGCACTTCCAGAAAACCGCCCGAGACGTAGTAGATCTGTTCTTCGCCGGCTTGCGTGATCACGCGCACCGGTCCGGGTTTCAATTCGCTCAGCAGGGGTGCATGACCTGGTGCAATCCCCAGGTCACCCAGCGCACCGTGAGCGACGACGAGCTCGACGAGCCCGGAAAAGATCGCCTTTTCCGCACTCACGATGTCGCAATGTACCGTCATTACCATGTCTGGTGCTCCCGGTCCCTGATTCGATCAGAGCTTCTGCGCCTTCTCGATCGCTTCCTCGATGCTGCCGACCATGTAGAACGCCTGCTCCGGCAGGTGGTCGTACTCGCCGTTCAGGATGCCCTTGAAGCTGGCGATCGTATCCTTCAGCGAAACGTACTTGCCGGAGCTGCCGGTGAACACTTCGGCGACGAAGAACGGTTGCGACAGGAATCGCTGCATCTTGCGCGCACGCGACACGACCTGCTTGTCGTCTTCGGAGAGTTCGTCCATGCCGAGGATCGCGATGATGTCCTTCAGTTCCTTGTAGCGCTGCAGCACCGACTGCACGCCACGCGCGACCGCGTAGTGCTCTTCGCCGATCACCAGCGGGTCGAGCAGACGCGAGGTCGAGTCGAGCGGATCGACGGCGGGGTAGATACCGAGCTCGGCAATCTGGCGCGACAACACCAGTGTGGCATCGAGGTGCGCGAAGGTGGTCGCGGGCGAGGGGTCGGTGAGGTCGTCGGCTGGAACGTAGACCGCCTGGAACGAGGTGATCGACCCCGTCTTGGTCGAGGTGATGCGCTCCTGCAGCACGCCCATCTCCTCGGCCAGCGTGGGCTGGTAACCCACCGCCGACGGCATGCGGCCAAGCAGTGCGGATACTTCGGTACCGGCCAGCGTGTAGCGGTAGATATTGTCGACGAACATCAGTACGTCGCGGCCATCGTCACGGAAGGCCTCGGCCATGGTGAGGCCAGTCAGCGCCACGCGCAGACGGTTGCCCGGTGGTTCGTTCATCTGGCCATACACCAGCGCCACCTTGTCCAGAACGTTCGACTCCTTCATTTCATGATAGAAGTCGTTGCCCTCACGGGTACGCTCGCCCACGCCGGCGAACACCGAGTAACCCGAGTGCTCGATCGCGATATTGCGGATCAGCTCCATCAGCGTCACGGTCTTGCCCACACCGGCACCGCCGAACAGACCGATCTTGCCACCCTTGGAGATCGGCATGATCAGGTCGATGACCTTGATGCCCGTCTCCAGCAGTTCGACCGCCTGCGACTGCTCGGCGTAGGTCGGCGCAGCGCGGTGGATGGGCATGCGCGCCTGCTCGCCGATCGGACCCTTCTCGTCGATCGGGCGGCCGAGCACGTCCATGATGCGGCCCAGCGTTTCCTTGCCGACCGGCACCTTCAGTGCGCTGCCGGTGTTGCTGACGTCGAGCCCGCGACGCACGCCTTCGGTGGAGCCCATGGCGATCGTGCGCACGACGCCGTCACCGAGCTGCTGCTGCACTTCCAGCACCAGGTCGCGATTCGCCACCGTGAGCGCGTCGTACACGGCCGGCACGGCGTTGCGGGGGAACTCGACGTCGATCACGGCGCCGATGACCTGTACGATCTTTCCACTGCTCATCTCATGTTCCTCATCAGTCTTGTGATTGCGCCGCCGGGGCGCATCCGAGGTATCTGCCAATCCTTCGCTTCGTACCGGTGCCCCGTCTCAGGAAACCGCTGCAGCACCGCCGACGATCTCGGCGAGTTCCTGCGTGATCGCCGCCTGGCGCGCCTTGTTGTAGACGAGCTGCAGATCGGAGATCAGTTGTCCGGCGTTTTCCGTTGCGTTCTTCATCGCGACCATGCGCGCGGCCTGCTCGCAGGCAAGATTCTCGACCACGGCCTGGTAGACCTGGGATTCGATATAGCGTGTGAACAGGCCGTCGAGCAGCTCCTTTGCATCCGGCTCGTACAGATAATCCCAGTGATGCTTGAGCGCCTGGTCGTCGGATGCCTCGAGCGGCAGGATCTGCGCGACCGACGGTACCTGCGTCATCGTGTTGACGAATTCGTTGCTGGCGAGATAAAGGCGATCGATCTTCTGCTCGGCATAGGCGTCGAGCATCACCTTCACGCCGCCGACCAGATCCGTGGGCGCCGGCTCGTCACCGAGGCCGCGCATCGCAGCGATGATGCGCCCACCCATGCTGCCGAAGAAGCTGGCGCCCTTGCCACCGATCACGCACAGGTCGATTTCGATGGCCTTGTCGTGCCACTCCTTCATGGCCCGCAACACGGTCTTGAACAGGTTGATGTTCAGTCCGCCGCAAAGCCCGCGGTCGCTCGAGACGACGATGAAGCCGACCCGGCGTACCTCGCGCTCCTGTATATAGAGGTGGTGATACTCCGGCGTCGCATTCGCAATGTGCCCCACAACCGCACGGATACGCCCGGCGTACGGCTTGCCGCGTGCCATGCGATCCTGCGCCTTGCGCATCTTGCTGGCCGCCACCATTTCCATCGCCTTCGTGATCTTCTGCGTGCTGGCCACGCTGGCGATCTTGGTGCGGATTTCCTTTGCGCCTGCCATGTGCTGCCCTCGGGTTGCTTACCAGGCCTGGGTGGCGACGAATTTGTCCAGCGCCTCTTTCAGGGCTTTGGCGGTGTCCTGGCTGTAGTCGCCGGTGCTGTTGATCGAGTTCATCAGGGCACCGTATTCGCTCGCCATGAACGAATGCAGCGCGGCCTCGAAGTCGAGCACTTTCTTGATCTCGATGTTCTTCAGATAGCCTTCGTTCGCGGCAAACAGCGACACCGCCATCTGCGCCACCGAGAGCGGCGAGTACTGCTTCTGCTTCATCAGCTCGGTCACGCGCTGTCCGTGCTCGAGCTGGGCACGGGTCGCTTCGTCCAGATCGGAGGCGAACTGCGCGAACGCCGCGAGTTCCCGGTACTGCGCGAGCGCAAGACGGATACCGCCGCCGAGCTTCTTGATGATCGTGGTCTGCGCCGAGCCGCCGACCCGCGATACCGAAAGACCTGCGTTCATCGCAGGACGCACACCGGCGTTGAACAGGCTGCTTTCGAGGAAGATCTGGCCGTCGGTGATCGAGATCACGTTGGTCGGTACGAATGCCGACACGTCGCCCGCCTGCGTCTCGATGATCGGCAGCGCGGTCAGCGAGCCGGTCTTGCCCTTCACCTCGCCGTTCGTGAACTTCTCTACGTAGTCGGTGTTCACGCGCGCCGCACGCTCGAGCAGACGCGAGTGCAGGTAGAACACGTCACCCGGATACGCTTCGCGGCCCGGCGGGCGGCGCAGCAGCAACGAGATCTGGCGGTACGCCCACGCCTGCTTGGTCAGGTCGTCGTAGATGATCAGCGCATCCTGACCGCGATCGCGGTAATACTCGCCCATCGTGCAGCCGGCAAACGGCGCGATGTACTGCATCGAGGCCGGGTTCGAGGCGCTCGCAACGACGACGACGGTGTGCGCGAGTGCGCCGTGCTCCTCGAGCTTGCGCACCACAGCAGCGATCGAGGACTGCTTCTGCCCGATGGCCACGTAGATGCACTTAACGCCGGTGCCCTTCTGGTTGATGATCGTGTCGATCGCGATCGCGGTCTTGCCGATCTGACGGTCACCGATGATCAGCTCGCGCTGGCCACGGCCCACCGGCACCATCGAGTCGAGCGCCTTGAGTCCGGTCTGCACCGGCTGCGATACCGACTGGCGCGTGATCACGCCGGGAGCGACCTTCTCGATCGGGTCGAAC
>DAOLKH010000155.1:0-5219 GCA_035331685.1 Pseudomonadales bacterium | reverse complement strand
GATCAGGGTCCACAGCAGCATCACGACGATGCTGCCCAGAAACGCGTTGACGGCAAGTGCGAACAGCAGTGGAGGCCAGCCGCCGCCGCAGCTCATCGCGATGCGCTCGAGTATCCACGCTGCCGCAAGCAGCATCAGTGCCGGACCGTGGTAGCCGCGTATGCTGACCCAGTTCTTGGTCGCGGTGAGCAGGAAGCCGCCGAGCACGGCCCAGCCGAAGCCGAAGAACATCTCGTGGGCGTGCCACTGCACGGGCGTGAAATGCGTGTCGGGCGCAGGCAGGCTGCCCGCGTACACCATCACCCACACTGCTGGCATGAACATGCCAGCGAGGCAGGCGAGGGTGAAGAACGGGCGAAAACCGACCAGCCAGAAGGGCTGCGAGGCGATCTTCATCGAAGCGGCGCTACACCGGGGTGCCGTGCTGGCCCAGGTAGTGCACGGCGGGCTGAGGCCGCTCGGGCAGTATCGAGTTCAGCTCGTAAACCCTGCGGTAGCGTGTTTCGCGGATCAGCCAGCGACCATCGATCTTGAGATAGCGGTCCCAGTAGATCGCGGTGCCGGTCGTGAAGTATTTGGAGTCGAGCTGCCACATGTTGTCGGCGAGGTACCAGATGCCGGTGGCCTCGGTATCACTGAGGATCTGGATCTCGGGATGGTGACCGTTGTGATGGCCGATCGATTGGCGATGGAAGGATGCAGTCACGGCGCCAAGGTAGGCCGCCTTGCCCTCGAGTTTCCATTCATAGGTGCCGCCGACGAAGTGCACATACACATCGTCGTGGAACTTCTCCGCCAGTTCGTCGAAATTCGCGGTATCGATGCAGCGGAAGTACGAGTGCTTGAGTTGCTTGATGGCTTCGATGTCCATCAGCGTCTGGATGTCGCGTCGCAGTTCCTCGACGCCGCCCTGGCTCACGTTGAGCGGGCGTCCGGGCACGATGCCCATCGCGGTGCGGGTCAGGGTCGGCGTGGGTGCAGATTCGCTCATGGCAGCCTCCGTGATGGCGGGTGATTCCCGATGGGTGAGGCCAGCGATCATAAAGCAGCCGCGCGTGGTGCGCGAGCACGCAGCGACGCTTGCTGCGATAATGCCGCGGTCCCGGCATCCATCGTTGCCACCCGATGTCCGACGCTTCACCACAGCGCAAGATCATCCACTGCGATTGCGACTGCTTCTTCGCGGCGGTCGAGATTCGCGACGACCCCGCGCTGGCGGGGCTTGCCGTCGCGGTCGGCGGCAGCCCCGAGCGCCGTGGCGTGATCACCACCTGCAATTACCCTGCGCGCAGCTACGGAGTGCATTCGGCGATGCCTTCGGCGCAGGCGCGGCGCCTTTGCCCCGGGTTGATCATCATTCCGCCGGATTTCCCCAGATACCGCGAAGTCTCGCAACAGATCCGGCGCATCTTCCATGACTACACCGATCTGGTCGAACCGCTGTCGCTCGACGAAGCCTTCCTCGACGTCAGCGCAGCCGAAGCCTGCCACGGCAGCGCCACGCTGATCGCACGTGAAATCCGCCGTCGGGTGCGTGCGGAAACAGGCATCACGGTGTCGGCCGGGGTGGCGCCGAACAAGTTCCTCGCCAAGATTGCCAGCGACTGGAACAAGCCCGATGGTGAATTCGTGGTGCTGCCGGCACAGGTCGATGCCTTCGTGGCGGCGCTGCCGGTACGGCGGATCTGGGGTGTGGGCAAGGCGACGGCGGATCGCCTGCGGGCGATGGGGGTCGAGAGCTGCTCTGACCTCAGGGAGTTGCCGCTGTTCGAGCTGATGCGCCAGTTCGGACGCTTCGGGCAGCGCATGTACGAACTCAGCCGTGGCATCGACGAGCGCCCGGTGGTGCCGAACCAGCGTCGCAAGTCGCTCAGCGTGGAGCGCACCTTCAGTGACGATCTGCACGGCCATGTGGCCTGCGCACGCCAGATGGCAGAGCTGCTGCTGGCCTTGCGCTCGCGGTTGCGGCGTGTCAGCGACGATTACATCGTCACCAAGGTATTCGTGAAACTGAAGTTTGCCGATTTCCGTGTGACCACCGTGGAGTGCGTCGCACGCACGCCCGAGCCGCAGCAGGTCGATGCACTGCTGGCGGGCGCGTTGCAGCGCAGCGAGCTTGCCGTGCGGCTGATCGGTGTCGGGGTGCGTTTCGTCGACCTGCGCGAGGAGGGCGAACCCGAGCAGCTCGATCTTTTCGTCAGCGGCGTCCAGCCGACTGTCTGAGCCGGGGGCTTCTCGTTTATCATCGCGCCCGGCCGGCTGGTGCCGGATCATCATTGGTTTCGGAGGCATCATGATCAAGGAAGTACACGGGGATATTCTGCTCAGCGGAGCGCAGGCAATCGCGCACGGAGTTTCCCCCAACGACAACTTCGCCCAGGGGCTCGCCCTCGCGCTGCGTGAGCACTGGCCGGCGCTGTACAAGGATTTCCGGCATTACTGCCAGACCACGCATCCGAAGGCGGGTGAACTGTGGGTGTGGCCGACGGTGGACGGACAGCACATCGTGAACCTGATGACGCAGGATGCAGCCTACGGTCATGGAGCAAAACCGGGGCAGGCGACGCTCCCGAACGTCAATCACGCGCTGCGCGCGCTGCACAGGCTCGTGCTCGAAGAGAAATTCACCAGTCTTGCGCTGCCGCGGCTGGCGACCGGTGTCGGCCGCCTGGAATGGGACGATGTGCGCAAGCTGGTCGATGAGCATCTTGGCGGACTCGACATCCCCGTGTACGTCTACACGCGTTACGAAAAAGGCGTCAAGGCGCTCGAAGACTGAATCGTCCGGGAGGATCCTCGATGCACCGGTTCCCGCACCGCTACGTGGTCGATGCGCTCGCCACACCCGGGAGTTCCGTCACCGTGCGCAGCCCGGACCTGGAGGATATCCAGAGCACGGCGCCGCCCGAGTTTGGCGGACCGGAAGGCAACTGGTCGCCGGAGACGCTGTTCGTGGCTGCGGTGGCGGACTGCTATGTGCTCAGTTTTCGCGCCGTGGCCAATGCATCGCGGTTCGACTGGAGCGAAATCGACTGCGAGGCTGTCGGAGTGCTGGACCGCACGGATGAGGGATTGTGGTTCACGCAGATCGAATTGCAGGTGAAGCTGCGGATTCCGGCCGGCGGCGATGCCGGACTGGGCACACGGCTGCTCGAAAAGGCCGAGCGGAACTGTCTGGTCTCGAAGTCGCTGCGTTCGGAGACCCTGTTGCGAACCGAGGTCGTCGTCGGCTGAATCGCCGCTAACGGAGTCTGCCCGCCAGATGATCGAGCTCGGCGCGTGCCGTGGCTTCGGTCTGGCCGAGGAAGTAGCTTTCGACGCGCCGTCCGATCAATGGAATGGGCGCGTGCACGGTGTGGTTCACGGTGTAGGTGCAGCTCCCCGACGGCTCCGGACGCAGTTTCAGTTCGGATTCGACGCTGACCGACTGCCCGCGCAACACCAGCACCGAGTGGCCGAGCCGGGTCGTCCCGCGCACCGTCCAGCGCTCGACGATCTCCAGCGTCTGGCGGCTCTGGAACAGCGGTGAGAGAAACGCAGGAACGCCACGCTCGACTTCGCGGGTCAGCGTGATCACGATGTGTTCGTCGTCGTCCTCGATCGTGCAGTCGGCCCGCAGTTCGCCGAGTGCCAGCGAACGCTGCACCAGGAAGTCGGCGTTGGTCAGCAGTTCGAAGACGCGGTCTGCACTCGCCTTGAAGTGATACTCGATACCCATCGTCCCCAGGACCTGCACTCCCTTTGCGTCATGGATTCTAGTCGATCACCAGCCGTGCTCGATCGGGATATGTCTGGTAATCCGTGGACCCGGTCCTTTCCTGGTGTTCCGTGTCCTGGATCCAAAGAGGCGCGGTCACCGGCCGGGCGCGCTGCCCAGCCGGTGACCGCAGAGGCTTACTTGAACTGGCGGATGAGCTGGCTGATCGACTCCTTGGCGTCACCGAACAGCATCCGCGTGTTCTCCTTGAAGAACAGTGGATTGTCGATACCGGCGAAACCGGACGCCATCGAGCGCTTGAGCACGAATACCGTGCGTGCCTTGTCGACGTTGATGATCGGCATGCCGTAGATCGGGCTGGTCTTCGACTCGCGTGCGGCGGGGTTCACCACGTCGTTCGCCCCGATCACGATCGCGACGTCGAAGTTCTCCAAGCGCGGGTTGATCTCGTCCATCTCGAGCAGCAGATCGTACGACACGTCGGCTTCGGCGAGCAGCACGTTCATGTGTCCCGGCATGCGCCCGGCCACCGGGTGGATGGCGTAGACGACTTCGGTGCCGTTCGACTCGAGCAGCTCCTGCAGTTCCTTGACCGTGTGCTGCGCCTGGGCGACCGCCATGCCGTAGCCGGGAACGACCACCACGCTGGATGCCGCCTCGAGGATGTAGTACGCGTCTTCGTGCGAGATCGCCTTGACCTCCCCCTCGACCTTCTCGGCGGCCCCGCCGACGGCGCCGAAACCGCTGAACAATACGTTGGCCAGCGAACGGTTCATCGCCTTGCACATGATCTGGGTCAGGATGATCCCGCTGGCACCCACCAGCGCGCCAGCGACGATCAGGATCATGTTGTTGACCGCGAAGCCTGCGGCGCACGCGGCCAGCCCCGAGTAGCTGTTCATCAGCGAGATCACGACCGGCATGTCGGCACCGCCGATCGGCAACACCGCCATCACGCCGAGCAGGAACGACAGCGCGACCACGGCACCCAGCCAGACGAGATCCTCCGGGTGCAAGCAGAACATCACGGAGCTGACGACGATCGCCAAGAGCAGTGCTGCGTTGAATACACGCTGGCCGCCGAACAGGAACGGTCGGCCACTGATCGCCTCGCTCAGCTTGGCCCACGCCATCACGCTGCCGGTGAACGTGACACCGCCGATCAGGATCGCCAGCGCGATCGTGATCAGGATGAAGGTCGTGGACGCGGTCGGGGCGTACAGAGCGGCCCAGCCTACCAGCAGGCTTGCGAGTCCGCCGAAACCGTTGAACAGCGCCACCAGTTCGGGCATTCCGGTCATCTGCACGCGGCGCGCCCAGACGGTGCCGACCAACGTACCGGCGATGACGCCGATCGTGACTTCCTGCCAGGTGATCACGTTGGCGTCGAAAAGCGTGGCGACGACGGCCATCAGCATGCCGACGGCCGAGACAAGGTTGCCCTTGCGCGCCGTGGCCGGCGAACTCAGCATCTTGAGGCCGAAAATGAACAGTATCGCGG
>DAOLKH010000154.1:0-5236 GCA_035331685.1 Pseudomonadales bacterium | reverse complement strand
GCTATTTCGAGCGCATCTTCCATCACGCCAAGGGTATGGTACTGGCACCGGGAATTCCGCTTGGCCTGACGGGTACGCCAGGCAGGACGCGCGACGCCGGCCATGCGCGGGGGCACGACAACGAGGACGTGTTTCGCGACCTTCTCGGACTGTCTGCAGAAGAGTACGATGCGGCGGTCGTGGCAGGCGCGATCGAGGTGGAGAACGGACAGGTGCAGTCAAGCTGACGATGTCCGTATCTGATACCTATTTGGCCGGTTCAGGTGCGCTGCGGCGCTGATCCCGCAGCAGCTCACCTCGTTACAATCCAGTTTTTCCGCACAAGCGCAGACAGGACGGGGACAGCACCATGGACTTCGAGTTTACCGCTGAAGAACGCGATTTCATCCGCCAGGTCAAGGATTTCCTGCGCGAGAACCACGACCCGCTCGTGATGGACGTCACGCGCGAGAACATGGCGCAGGTCTGCGATACCCCGGAGCGCCGCGCATTCATGAAGAAGGTCGCCGAGCGCGGCTGGCTCGGTCTCACCTGGCCGAAGGAGTACGGTGGCCAGGATGGCGAAGGCTTCTACGAATACCTGCTGAACGAACTGCTGTCTTCGGTGGGCGCCCCGCAGATCGGCAAGGGTGTGGGCATCATCGGCAAGACGCTGATCAAGGTCGGCTCCGAAAAGCTGAAGAAAGAGTTCCTGCCGAAGATCCTGGATGCCGAAGTCGAGTTTGCCGTCGGTTATTCGGAGCCGTCGGCTGGTTCGGATTCTGCGGCGATGCGCCTGCGCGCCGAGCGCAAGGGTGATGGCTGGGTGTTGAACGGCCAGAAGATCTTCACCACTTCGGCCCACTTCGCCGACTGGTACTGGGTCGGTGCGCGCACCGATCCGGATGCGCCGAAACATCACGGCATCTCCCTGTTCCTGGTGCCGATGAATCATCCGGGACTCACGATCCACCCGATGCCGACGATGGGTGGCGAGCGAACCAACGGCGTGTTCTTCGACGACGTCTACGTTCCGGACGAATACCGGGTGGGCGAGCTGAACAAGGGCTTCCAGTACATCGCCGAGGCGCTCGACATCGAACGCTTCACGCTGTTCACGTTCGCGCCGATCCGCGGCCGTGTCGAGTTGCTGTGCGATCACGTGAAGACCGCTACGCGTGATGGCAAGGCGCTGAAGGATGACCCGGTGATCCGTCAGCGCATCGCGCAGCTTGCCACCGAGTGTGAAGTCGGCAAGCTGCTCGGCGTGAAGTTCGTCTGCACCGCGATGCACTCGAACAAGACCCCGACCGTGGAGGCATCCTGCTACAAGTTGTACGCGACCGAACTCTCGTTGCGTGTCGCCAACGCGACGATGGATATCGTCGGCCCCGGTGCGCAGCTCGCGCTGGGCACGCCGGACGCGCCACTCGGAGGCCGCTCGGAGAGTTGCTACACGTATACCGTGATCGACACCATCGGCGGCGGCTCTTCGGAGGTGCAGAAGAACATCATCTCCAAGCGCGGCCTCGGCCTGCCGAAGAATTTCTGAACGGGAGCGTTGCGCGATGTCGTTCCTGCAGGGATACAAGGTGCTTGATCTGGCCAGCGTGGGTCCGGCTGCACGTGCCTCGCGCATCCTTGCCGACTACGGCATGGAGATAATCAAGCTCGCGCCGGTATCGGCCAAGGGCGGCAAGCAGACCGAGCCGCTCTACCATGCCTATGGCGCCGGACGCGGTACGCGACGCATCCGGGTCGATCTGGCAACGGCCGAGGGCAAGGCGGTAGTGCATCGGCTCGTGAAGAATGTGGATGTGCTGATCGAAAGCTACCGCCCCGGTGTGGCCAAACGCATCGGCGTAGGCTACGAGGAACTCAGCCAGATCAATCCGCGCCTGGTCTACTGCTCGACCAGCGGCTACGGTCAGGATGGCCCCTGGTCGCAGTGGGCCGGACACGACATCAACTACCTTGCGATGGGTGGCTTTCTGCATTGCAGCGGCCGCATGGCCGACGGGCGTCCGGGGATGCCGGGGGCGACGGTGGCGGACAGCGCGGGCGGGGGCATGCAGGCGGCGATGGCCGTGATGGCTGCGCTGGTGAACCGCTTGCGGCGTGACGAGGGGGCGTATCTGGACGTTGCCATCACGGACGGCGTGCTGAACCTGACTTCGCTGTATATCGACGAGTATCTCGCGACCGGTGTCGGCACCGGTCCTGAAACCACGCTGTTGACGGGCAAGTTTGCCTGCTACGGCATCTACGCCACGCGTGATGGCAAGGCGATCGCGGTCGGTGCGATCGAGACCCACTTCTTTGGCAATCTGTGCCGGCTGCTCGGACTCGAGCAGTACGCGCCGCTGCAATACGATGCGTCGTGTCAGGAAGAGATCAAGGCGGCGATGCGGGCGGTGTTCCTGACCCGCGATCGGGACGAGTGGACGGCGCTGCTCGCGGGGGAAAACACCTGTGCGACCCCGGTGCTCGATATCCCGGAACTGACACGCAGCGAACATTTCGCCGCACGCAACACCTTCATGCAGGCGCACCATCCGGTGCACGGGGACTTCCGCCAGCTCGGCCCGATACTGGCAGGCAATCCACGCGATCTGCCTACGCACCAGGTCGCGGCACCTGGAACCACGGATACCGATGGTGTGCTGGCCGCGGCCGGTTTCGATGCGGTCGAGATCGCGCGTCTGCGCGACACCGGTGTCGTCGAGTGAGTACACCGCAGTCACGGAGAATCTGAAGATGGAACACGTGATTCCGGAGATTCCACCCGAGGTGCACGCGCTGATCGGCGTGCCTCAACACGCGGAGGAGTCGACGTTCGCGATCGAGATGGCTTATGTCTACAACACCTGCGCCGCGGTGCAGAACGGCAATCCGCTGTTCTGGGAAGAGGACGTGGCCCGCGAGGTCACGCATGGCTGGATCACGCCGCCGACGATGATGTCGGTGTGGTTCCGCCCGCACTACTGGACGCCGGGTGCAACCGGTGAGCGACTTGCGTTGCAGGCGCACTTCGATCTCAAACGCCTGCTCGACCTGCCCGAGGCGATCATATCGGGCAACGAAACGGTATTCGGCGAGCCGGTTCGACCCGGTGACCGGCTGCGGGCACACCAGATCGTGCGTTCGATCAGCCAGGTCAAGACGACCAAGCTGGGGCGTGGGCGCTTCTGGGTGATCGACCTCGAGTGCTTCAACGAACGCGGCGAGTTCGTGGGGCGTGATTCCTACGACTGTTTCGGCTACCGGAGGAGCGCATCATGAGCGCGTACCGGCTGCTGACGCACGATCAGGTGAAGGAAGGCGACGAGTTGCCCGAGCTGAGACACGCGGTGACGGCAACCACGGTAGTGCTTGGCGCGATGGCGAGCCGCGACTGGCGCCCCATGCACCATGACCGTGACTTTGCGATCAACAGGAACGGCGTGCGCGACATCTTCATCAATACACCGAACAACGCTGCGTGGTTCGAACGCTTCGTCACCGACTGGACCGGGCCCAGGGGCCGCCTCGGAAGGATGAAGTTCCGCATGAGCGATTCGGTATTCCCCGGCGACGACATGGTCCTCAGCGGACGGGTGGCAGGTACCAGCATCGACGATACCGGCTGCGGCTGGGTCGATCTGGATCTCGCCGTGTCTGTGCAGGGGCAGGTCAAGACGTCCTGTCGTGCGCGGGTGGCGTTGCCACTCGATGCCGCCGACAATCCGTGGGAGCGGCGTAACGAGCGCTGGAAACCCTGAGCATCGACACACTACGGTCATCATTCACACTCACCAGCAGGCGAATCATCGAGGACAGGCAGCCATGGATTTGAACTTCAGCGAAGAGCAGGTACTTTACCGGGACATGGTGCGTGGCGTGTGTGCCGAGCACAGTACCACCCGTGTGGTGCGCGACATGGAGAATGACCCGGTTGGCATTCCCGCGGGCCTGTGGGAAAAGATGAAGGAGACCGGACTGCTGGGCATGATGCTGCCCGAGGAATACGGTGGCATTGGCCTCAACACGGTCGACCGGGTCGTCATTTTCGAAGAGCTCGGTCGCGCACTCGCGCCGGGGCCCTTCTTCGTCAGTTCGGTGATCAGCGCTCTGGCAATCCTCAAGGCGGGTAGCGAGGAACAGAAATCCTCCCTGCTGCCTGCCATCGGCTCGGGCGAGCTGATCGTCACGCCGGCGTGGCTGGAACCCGGCAACGGTTACGGTCCGGAAGGCGTGCAGGTGCGCGCCACGAAACAAGGCGATACCTATGTGATCGACGGGCTGAAGCGCCACGTCTTCTACGCCAAGGCAGCGCAGAAGCTGCTGGTGTTGGTGCGCACGGGTGATGCGGTCAATGCAGTCGATTTGTTCCTGGTCGATTCAAACGCACCCGGCGTGAACTTGCTGCAGCAGAAATCGATGGCCTCCGACACCCAGTACCAGGTGACTTTTGCCCAGGTCAAGGTGCCCGCTGCCAACCGCATCGGTGCCGAGGGCAGCGGCTGGAAGACCTGGAATGCCAGCATGCACGAGAGCCTGCCGCTGCTGGCGGCCTATGCCGTTGGTGGAGCCGACCGGGCACTCGAGATGACCGTCGAGTACTCGAAGGGTCGCGAGCAGTTCGGCAAGCCGATCGGTTCATTCCAGTCACTCGCGCACTATATGGCCGACGCGGTGGCAGTCATCGAGGGCGCAAAGGTGCTGGTACTCGAGGCAGCGTGGGCGCAGGACAAGGGTTACTCGATCGCGCGTCTGGCGCCAATGGCGAAGCTGTTCGCGTGCAACACGTTCCGTGATGTCACCGCCAAGTGCGAGCAGATCCACGGCGGTTACGGGTTCACGCTCGAGTACGACATCCAGTTGTTCTTCCGTCGCGCCAAGCAGCAGCAGATGAACTGGTGGGATTCGCGCTACCTCGAGAATCTGATTGCTGCCGAGGTGCTCGATGGTGAAGGCAGGACCATCGAGGACCTGTTCGAGGTCTGATTGCCGGACAGCCCGGGGTGGCGGTTGGTCGATAGCGGGGAGAGCCGTGGAATGAGCAGAGGGGCGCTGGCCGGGATCCGGGTCATCGATTTCGGACAGTTGGTTTCGGCGCCTTTCTGCGCGCGTCTGTTTGCCGATTACGGGGCCGACGTGATCAAGGTGGAGCCGCCGGGGGGGGACTCGGCGCGCGCCGCAGGGCCGTTTCCGGGTGATGTACCTGACCCGGAAAAGAGTGGTCTATACTTCCTCACGAACACCAACAAGCGTGGCA
>DAOLKH010000153.1:0-5253 GCA_035331685.1 Pseudomonadales bacterium | reverse complement strand
ATCTCCGCCAGCATCGCCGACATCACGAGGTATTCGGCGGCAAGCTCGAACTGCATCGCGTCCATCAGTTCGACGTAGCGCATGTACTGTTCGGTGATTTCGGCGACGTTGATTTCCAGGATATCGAGATTCTGGCGCCGGATCAGGTACAGCAGCAGGTCCAGAGGGCCCTCGAAGGCCTCCAGAAACACTTCCAGCGCCTCCGGCGGAATGTAGAGGTCGCGCGGCAGCACCGTGATCGGCTTGCCGTGCACGAAGGCAAGCGGCAACTCCTGCTGTTCGCCCGCCCCTGCTTCATGCTGGGCAGATTCCTCTGTGTCTGGCTGCGCCACTGCGGCTCCCGTCGCTTGGGCGCGCCACATGGTACGCGCCAGGAAAAAGGCGGCGGATTATAGCCGTCGGCACCCACCGATCCCAAATTGCGGCTTCATTCGAAGGCGCGCACGTCCCCCTTGCCACGACGGGTCACCTGCGGTGCCCCCCCGGCAAGATCGATCACGCTGGTTGGCTCGAGGCCGCAGCCGCCTCCATCGATGATCAGATCGACCTGGTGCCCGAGGCGCTGCTGCATTTCCTCGGCATCGGTCAACGGCAACTCATCGCCTGGCAGCGTCAATGTCACGCTCATCAACGGTTCGTCGAGCAGCTCGAGCAATGCCAGCGCGATCGCGTTGTCCGGAACACGCATCCCGATGGTCTTGCGTCGCGGATGCATGAGCCGCCGCGGCACTTCGGCGGTAGCCTTCAATATGAATGTGTATGGCCCGGGCGTGTGGTTGCGCAGCAACCTGAAACTGGCATTGTCGACGAGTGCATAGGTCGACAATTCCGACAGGTCGCGACAGACGAGCGTGAAATTGTGCTTCTCGTCGAGCCGGCGAATCGCCCGGATGCGATCGAGCGCAGCCTTGTCGCCGAGGTGGCAGCCCAGCGCGTAGGCCGAATCGGTGGGATAGATGATCACGGCCCCGGAACGCAGGCGATCGACGACCTGCAGCAGCAGCCGCCGTTGCGGGTTCACCGGATGTATCTGCAGCACAATGCTCACGGGGCGCGAGTGTAATGCCGCCCCGAGGGTCGATCAAACCCATTGTTCCCATTGTTCCCAGAGCGCACCGCTGACGCCGCCTTTGCTGCATGCGCCCTGCAAAGGGTGCCGCACAACGCTGCAAAGCAGCCTTCGCATCGACGGGGGGGGGGCGTGCGCTGCAGGAATGCGACGCTCTGGCCCGCAGGGATGCATTTACGGCGTCCCACTGGCGCGAAGGCATCGTCACGCGCAGACCATGTCAACGCTCGAGAGCCTTTTGCGACACCCTTCGCAGACCCGTCTACAGCCATTGCTTGCGGCGGAAGAACCAGATCAGCGAGCCTGCGACCGTGAGCATGATCAGCCACACCAGCGGATAGCCCCAGTACCAGCGCAGCTCCGGCATCGACCAGGGCGATGCGCTCTGATCGAAGTTCATGCCGTAGACACCGACGATGAACGTGAGCGGAATGAAAATCGTCGCGATGATCGTCAGCACGCGCATCACCTCGTTGGTGCGATTGCTGATGCTCGAAAGATAGACTTCGAGCAGACTCGCCGACATTTCGCGAAAACTTTCCAGCAAATCGATGATCTGCACGCTGTGATCGTAGCAATCGCGCAGGAACGGCCGCGTCTGCTCCTCGATCAGGTCGATTTCGTCACGCTGCAACCGGCTCACCAGCTCGCGCTGCGGCCACAGCATGCGTCGCAGCAGCAGCAGTTCGCGACGGATGTGATGCAGCCGTGCGATCGCATCACGCCCCGGATGGTCGAGCAGCTCCTCTTCCAGTTCCTCGATGTCGTCGCTGAATTGCTCGAGCACCGGGAAAGCGGCATCGATCACGAAATCGACGAGCGCATAGAGCAGATAGTCGATGCGCCGTGCCCTCAGCCGCGAGACCGACGGCGGCCGCATGCGCTTGCGCAGCAGCTCGAACGGGTCTTTCGCCGTGGTCGAGAAGCAGATCAGATAGTCGGTTCCGGCAAAGATGCTGATCTGCTCGCTGACCACGCCATCCGGCGTTTGCACCGGCATTGCCAGTACCACGAAGATCTGCTCGTCGTAGACATCGACCTTGGGACGCTGGCCGGTATTCAGCACGTCTTCGAGCGCCAGCTCGTGCAGGTCGAACAACTGCCCGAGACTGCGCACGGTCGCGACATCGGGGCGGCCGTTGACCTGCACCCAGGTGCGTGACCGGCGCTCGAGATACGGCTTGCAATCTTCGGCTCGCTCAAGCGTTGTCTCGATATATTCGTCGGTTCCGTAATCAACCAGCCGGATTTCGATTTCACCCCGCTGGCTGTCGTCGAGCGTCCCGGGTTCGGTTCCCGGCGGGTGGTAGTTCTTGCCCAGATAACTCATCATTCGACTCCATGGCGCGCCTGCGCGAAGCTTAGCCGAGGATGGCAGGCATGGTCCCCGCAAATTCGACGGTATCGTCGCCACGCAGCGTAGCTGCGATGCAAGGACTCGAATGGATCATCGGGGGCTGGCGGCTGTTTTCCCGCACACCCGGGCAGTGGATCGCGCAGGCATTGCTGTTGCTTGTCGTGATGGCGATCTGCAACGCACTGCCGGCTCTGGGCAATCTGCTGTCGCCATTCGCGTACAGCGTCTTTGCGGCCGCCACGCTGCTCGCCGCGCAGCGTGCGCGGCACGCGGCTTCGACGACCTTGCTCGACGACATGCTTGGCTTCGGCTCGCATCCTTCACTCAAACCGGTGCTGGTCCTCGCGGCGATCTGCCTTGGCCTGACGCTTGGCGCGGCCATTGTGTCGGGCCTGGTGATTGTCGGGCTGTCCGGAGTCGGCGCGCTCATGGCATCCGTGCACGGCGACTTCTGGATGCCCACCAGCGGACTGTTGGCCGGAATGCTTCCCGGACTGCTGATCCTGCTGCTGGCCACGCTGACGATCACCACCATGTACTGGTTCGCGCTGCCCGACGTGGTGTTCGGCGGTACCGAACCGTGGACAGCGATGCGCCGCAGCCTGCGCGCCTGCATCGGCAACGTCGTGCCGTTGCTGGTCTACGGTGTGCTGGGAACGATCGCAGCCACGATCGCGATGATTCCGTTCGGCCTGGGGCTGCTGGTGCTGATGCCGGTGCTGTTCGCTTCCTGGCTGGTGAGTTACGAAGACATCTACGGAGCCGCTCCCCTGCCACCCGCCCCGCCGGCGTAGGCGGGGTTTCGTGGGTCGGCATTCATGCCGACGGGAATGTCGGATTGAAATCCGACCTACGTCAACGCCTGGTCGAGATCGGCCAGGAGGTCTTCGATATGCTCGATGCCCACACAGAGCCGGATCATGCCCGGCGTGACGCCTGCGCGCGCCTGCTCTTCCTCGCTCAGCTGGCGATGCGTGGTCGACGCCGGGTGGCAGGCGAGTGATCTCACGTCGCCGATGTTCACGAGGCGCTTGAACAGCTTCAGCGCATCGTAGAAGCGTATGGCATCGTCCAGCCCACCCTTGACCTCGAAGGTCAGCAGGGAAGCCGGCAGTCCGCCCGCACAGTAACGCTGGGCAAGCGCGTAATACGCATGCGACGGCAGTCCGGCGTAGCTGACGCCTGCGACACGCGGATGTGCTTCGAGAAAGCGCGCCACCGCGAGTGCGTTGCTGCAGTGGCGCTCCATGCGCAGTGCCAGCGTCTCGATCCCCTGCAGGATCAGGAAGGCATTCATCGGCGACAGCGCGGAGCCCGTATTGCGCAGCGGCACGGTCCGTGCGCGCGCGATGTAGGCCGCCGGCCCCATCGCCTCGGTGTAGACGACGCCGTGGTACGACGGTTCCGGCGAGGTCAGCATCGGGTACTTCGCCGCGTGCTCGGCCCACGGGAAGTTGCCGCCGTCGACGATGATGCCGCCGAGCGAGTTGCCATGCCCTCCCATGTACTTGGTCAACGCATGCACCACGATGTGCGCGCCATGCTCGATCGGCTTCGTCAGCATCGGCGTGGCGACGGTGTTGTCGACGATCAGCGGCACTCCGTGGGCATTTGCGACCTGCGCCAGGCCGGCGATATCGGCAACGTTGCCAGCCGGATTGCCGATGCTCTCGCAGAAGATCGCGCGCGTGTCGGCATCGATCATCGCGGCGATGTCCTGCGGCCGGTCGCTCGCGGCAAACTTCACACGGATTCCCAGTCCCGGCAACATGTGCGCGAAAAGCGTGTACGTACCACCGTAGAGTTGCGGCGTGGTGACGATGTTCGCGCCTGCCGTCGCCAGCGTCAGGATCGCGTAGTTGATCGCAGCCATCCCGGCACTGACCGCAAGCGCGGCCACGCCGCCCTCGAGATCGGCGACGCGCTTCTCCAGCACGTCAGTGGTCGGGTTCATGATCCGCGTGTAGATGTTGCCCGGTACCGCAAGGTTGAACAGGTCTGCACCGTGCTGCGCGCTGTCGAACTCGTAGGAGACCGTCTGGTAGATCGGGGGTACCACCGCATGCGTGGTCGGATCACCGGCGTAACCGGAATGGATCAGCTTGGTTTCGTCGCGCATCGCTATGGCCCTGCCTCGGCTCGTGCTCATCGGAGAGCGCCCATCTTAAGGAGTGCGTGTCGGCTCTGCCAAGCGCATCGGTGTCAAGCGCATCGGTAGGCACGCCGGGTGGGCTCGCTTACACTGCGCGGCGCGTTGCCGAGTCGGAGAACCCATGCCCCGCAAGACCGCGTGCAAAGCCGGACCGGCTGAATCGATGCGCCGGCGTGGGCGTCCGCAGGGCAGCGGCGTGGGTGCCGCCACACGCGAACGCATCCTGCGCGCCGCGATCCATCGTTTTGCCGAGTCCGGCTACGCGCAGACGGGCAACCAGGACATAGCACGCGCGGCCGGAATCACCAGCGGTTCGCTGTATCACTACTTCGACTCCAAGGCAGCACTGTTCCACGCGGCGCTGCGCCACTGCACCGTCATGCTGCTCGACGCCTATCGTGGCGCCTGCCATGACGCCGCCGCGCAGAGCGTCGTCGACCAGCTCTGCCTCGGCCTTGAACGCATCATTGCACTCGCACGCGAATGGCCGGGCATCGTGCGCTTCGGCGGCAATGCAGCGGCCGAGATCCGCCACAACCGCGAGCTCGACTGGCTGGACAGCGATCTGGCAGGGGCATTTCCGGATTTCTTTCGCGACCTGGTTCGCGAGGCGCTGCGGCGGGGCGAGATCGCAGCGAACGTCGACGAGGAAGATGCCGCCGGGTTGCTGCTTGC
>DAOLKH010000152.1:0-5276 GCA_035331685.1 Pseudomonadales bacterium | reverse complement strand
CTCTCGATCCAGATCTTCGACTGGCACATGCCCGATGTGGACAAGAAGGACCGGGTAATACGCTTCGACGGCAGCGGCTATTACAAGACGCACAACGTCATCGGTACGGTCGTGTTCAGTAACCCGTTCATGGGCGACAACCTCAACGCCACGCTGGTGTTCATGCACGACTTCACATACAAGGGCGGCATGATCATTCCGTCCGTGGAATACCAGTACCAGGCAAACTGGCGCTTCAAGCTCGAGTACGACCATGCCTTTGGTGGCGAGACCACGAGAATGGTCGGCGGTTTCCCGCCTGATGACGCCAGCATCTTCGGTGCGTTGAAGGACGACGATCAGTTGGTTCTGTACATCACCTATCAGTTCTGAACCGATGCGAACCAGGTTTTTCCAGGAGTAAAGACATGAAGCTGAAAACATTGATGCAGAGCGGATTGGCGGCGCTGACCGGGGCAGTGCTCGCTGCGGGCTCGGCGGCGATCCTCGCGAAGGAGTTGCCCGAAGGCACGGTCATCAGCGCCGACAATCTGGATGCGATTGCCGATGACACCTTCGAGGGTCACAGGATCAGGGATCTGCTCACCGGGCCGCTCGAGGAGCAGGTGCGCAAGTACGGGCTCAAGATGCCGCTCGAACACTCGAGTGAGGTGAGGTTCGGCAGCGAGTGGGAGCAGGCGACAAAGGCGAATGCCGGCAAGGCCAGCATCGCAGCCGACGGCAGCATCAAGGGTTATGCCGGCGCTGGCGTTCCGTTCCCGATGGACCAGATCCGTGCCGATGACCCGCAGTGCGGCCAGAAGCTGGTGTGGAACTACTACTACGCGGCACCGACGATCACGAACAGTTGGGCCGCAACCGGCGAGGTATTCATCCTCGACGCCAAGGCGGGCGTGGTGAACAACTTCGTGGCGCAGAACGTCGTCATGAAGTGGGACGGTCGCTACGGGGACACGCCTACGCTGCCGGGTCTGCCGAACGAGCACGCACGCTTCGTGCTGGTACTGACGGCACCCTACGACATTGCTGGTATCGGCGTGTTGAACCGCCAGTACAGCGATGCCAAGGAAGACGAAGGTTATGTGTATGTGCGCGCGATGCGGCGTACGCGGCGCACCCCGGGCGGCAAGTCCTGGATCGATCCGCAGCCGAAGATGAACCTGCTGAACGACGACAGCCAGGGCCTGCAGGCAAACCCGATGTGGTACAGCAACTGGAAGTGCGTTGCCGAGCGTCATGTGCTCGAGGTCGTCGACATGCCGGACCTCAACTACGCCAACAAGCTGCATGACATCAACAACTGGGTCGATGTGAAGAACCCGCCGCACTGGAACTACATCAACACCAGGTACCAGCCGCGCAAGGTGTTCGTCGTCGAGGGAACACCTCCGGACTACCACCCCTACGGCAAGAAGGTGCTGTACATGGAAGCGAGCGCACCGTTCTTCTACCACGGCGAGTTCTACGACAAGAAGGACACCTTGTGGAAAATCTGGCACACGCGCTACGCACCGTACTGGAATGGCGATTGCAAAGGACAACCGAACCTCGGCAATTTCAATACGCTGACGATCGATGTGCAGGCGCAACGTACGACGTACATCAACCAGACGATCAACGCACACGATTGCTTCGATCCGAGCTTCCTGGATCCCAGCATCCTGCAGCGTGCCGCCACCGGTGAGATGCAGGCACAGATGGACGCCGTGCACAAGGCGTACATGAGCCGGCCAGCCCTGCCCCAATACCAGGCAGCGAAGGAGGCCTGGCTGAAGGAGCACCCCGCAAAATGAGTTCTGGTTCCTGAACCAGGACGGGGTGCGATGATCGTGGCGGGGTTGCGAGAGGACGCACCCCCGCCACGGTTGTTTTGGGTCTGCACCAACGAAAATGCCGTGTTTTCTTCGTCTTCCTCTGTCACGATGGCCGTCCAGTCGAGCGGGCACACGCCGTGCAAGCTCCGGGAACACGAGGACGTGAATGTCATCGCCGACCGAACACACCGCCACGGCAGGATCGTGCCTCGCAGATGATGCCCTGACGCAGGAAACGCCGGCGCGAGGCGGGTTGAACTCTCCGGTCCAGGTGCTGTTTGCCAGCATGATCGGCACCACGATCGAGTTCTTCGATTTCTATATCTACGCAACGGCGGCGGTACTGGTGTTTCCGCAATTGTTCTTTCCGGCCAGCGATCCCACCTCGTCGGTGCTGCAGTCGCTCGCGACCTTTGCGCTCGCCTTCTTCGCACGTCCGGTGGGTTCGGCGTTGTTCGGACATTTCGGTGATCGCATCGGCCGCAAGGCGACGCTCGTGGCTGCCCTCTCGACGATGGGTCTGTCGACCGTGGTGATCGGCTTGCTGCCAACCTACGCATCGATCGGCGTGTGGGCTCCTGCGTTGCTCGCGCTGTGCCGGCTGGGGCAGGGCCTGGGACTCGGCGGGGAGTGGGGTGGTGCGGTGCTGCTCGCAACCGAGAATGCCCCGCATGGCAGGCGCGCCTGGTACGGGATGTTCCCGCAGCTTGGCGCACCACTGGGTTTTGTCTGTTCGACCGGAACCTTCCTGTTGTTGACCCACTGGCTCGACGATGCGGCTTTCCTTGCCTGGGGCTGGCGCATTCCGTTCGTGGCCAGCGCGGCGCTGGTGCTGGTCGGGCTCTACGTGCGCCTCAAGCTGACCGAGACACCGGCATTTCAACGTGCGATCGAGAACGACGAACGCGTGCCTGTTCCCATGTTTACGGTTGTCGCGAACCACGGCGGCACCTTGCTGCTCGGCACCTTTGCCGCCACGGCAACCTTTGTGGTGTTCTACCTGATGACCGTGTTCTCACTGAGCTGGGGCACTACCGCGCTCGGCTTCGGACGTGAGGAATTCCTGATCCTGCAGATGGTCGGCGTGCTGTTCTTCGCGCTGACCATCCCGCTGTCGGCAGTGGTGGCCGATCGCCGTGGCCGGCTTGCGGTGCTGATTGTGGCAACCGTGGCCATCATCGTCTTCGGGCTGTTCTTCGAACCGCTGTTCAGCAGCGCCGATCGCCTCGATGCACTGGCGTTCCTGTCGATCGGCCTTGCGCTGATGGGATTGACCTATGGCCCGCTGGGTACGGCGCTGTCGGAGCTGTTTCCCACCGCGGTGCGCTACACGGGTGCTTCGTTGTCGTTCAATCTGGCCGGGATCCTCGGTGCCTCGCTCGCGCCGTACCTGGCAACCTGGCTTGCAACGCACTACGGCATCGTCGCGGTCGGCTACTACCAATCGCTGGCGGGGTTGCTGACGCTGCTGGCGTTGCTGTGGCTGGCGCTGCGTCGCGTTCCGCTGTCGCATTGAGAGGTACGCGTGGAGTTCTCGTTGGCGAGCGCAGCGTTCTGGATCGCTCTCGGGCAGATCGTCATGATCGATATCCTGCTCGGCGGAGACAACGCGGTCGTGATCGCGCTCGCGTGCCGCAAGCTGCCACCCGAGCAACGCCGCCTCGGCATATTATGGGGAATGGTCGGCGCGATCGTGCTGCGCGTGGTGCTGCTCTTCTTTGCGTTGCAGTTGCTTGCGCTGCCGTTGCTGAAAGCGGTCGGAGCATTGCTGCTGCTGTGGATAGGCGTCAAGCTGCTGTTGCCGGAGCAGGAGGAGCATGGGCAGGTCGTTGCGAGTGCCACGCTCGCCGGTGCAATCCGTACGATCGTTGTAGCCGATGCCGTGATGAGTGTGGACAACGTGATCGGAGTCGCTGGCGCTGCCAGAGGAAGCATGATCCTCGTGGTGCTGGGAATAGTGATCAGCATTCCGATCATCGTGTGGGGCAGTCGTTTCGTGCTGCAGCTGATGGACCGTTTTCCGGCCGTGATCATGTTCGGCGCAGCGCTGCTCGGCTGGATTGCAGGGGATATGCTGGTCACCGACGTCAGCGTGGCGTCGCTGCTCGCCGGAGCGCCACACTGGATCGACAAGGCGAGTGCAGCAGCCGGCGCGTTACTGGTGGTTGCCGTTGGCAAGTGGATGGCGCACCGGCACGGTACGCCTGTGCGCGAGGCACGCGCGATCGTGGTGGAGCCGCGCGAGCCTGAAGCATGAGCCGGGATTCCGGATTCCGGCGACTCGATCGGCAAGGAGGTGAACGATGAGCTTGCGTGTGTTGCTGGCAGTGGACGGTTCGCAGCATGCGCTGCGTGCGGTGGAGCATGTGCTGCGCCTGCGCACGGCGGGCTGCATGATCGATGTCCACCTGCTGAACGTACAGATGCCGCTGGATACCGGACACGTACGCATGTTCATCGCGCGGGAATCTCTGGATGAGCATTACCGTGAAGAGGGGCGCGCGGCACTGCAGGACGCCAGTGCGTTGCTCGAGCGCGCGGGGCAGGAGTTCACCGCGCATATCGCAGTCGGGAATGCTGCCGAAGCGATCGCACGCTACGCCGCAGAGATGGGTTTCGATCTCGTGGTGATGGGTACGCACGGGCGCACCGGTCTGCGCCACGTCGTCATGGGCTCGGTTGCCAGAGACGTGCTGCGCCTGTCTCGCGTGCCGGTGACGGTGATCAGGAGCCTGGTGGACTGAGGTCGCGCCTCAGTCCTCGAAAGTGGTGATCATCACCTTGGCCGAAATCGTGGGGTTGCGCGCCGTGGCCAAGGCCTGCATGAAATCCTTCAGCGCATAACGGTGACTGATGATCGGTCCGACGTCGAGTGCGGGGTTGCGCAGCATCGCGATCACTTCGGGAAACTCCCGCGGGTAACCGATCGAACCGCGTATCGCCAGCTCCTTCATCATGACCAGCATCAGATCGAGTGGCGCCTGCTTCTTGTGCAGCGCCACCACGATCACGCGCGCTGCGAACGGAGCGATACGCACGATTTCGTTGAATGCCGGTTCTGCGCCGGTTGCCTCGATGAATACCGAGCTGGCGGTGAGCGGTGTGCCATAGACCTCGCTTTCGCCATGCGCGGCGCGCAGCCCTGCCAGCACATCGTCGCGCTGCGGGTTCAGCGTCACCGTCGCGCCAAGTTCGCGTGCGCGACGCAGGCGTTCGTCCGACAGATCGACGACGGCAATTTCCTGTACGCCGCGGTGACGCAAGGCCAGTATCGCCCCAAGCCCGATGCAGCCGGCCCCGTAGACGACGACCTTGTCCTGCGCGGTGGGTGCGGCGTTGTTGACCGCATGCATCGCAACTGCGAGAGGCTCCACCAGTGCGGCACGCTCGAACGGCATGTCACGGGGGACTTCGTGCACGTTTGCACCGAGGCGGGCGTTGCGTACCAGCAGGAGTGGTGTG
>DAOLKH010000151.1:0-5279 GCA_035331685.1 Pseudomonadales bacterium | reverse complement strand
GCTGGGATCGAAGGCAGTACGCCACTGATTGTGAAGTTCTACCGCCCGCAGCGCTGGAGCGATGCGCAGATCGGCGAGGAACACGCGTTCACCCGGGAGTTGCTGGCAGCCGAGTTGCCGGTGGTGGCGCCTCTGGCAGACGGTGATGGCAACACCCTGTTTCGTTACGGCGATTTCCGCTTTGCGCTGTTCCCGCGCGTTGGCGGCCACGTACCGGAGCTCGATCAGCCCGAGCAGCTCGTCTCGCTGGGGCGCATCCTCGGGCGCCTGCACGCGATCGGTGCCAGTCGGCCGTTCGTGCATCGCCCGGCTCTGGATATCGAGAGCTACGCGCAGGCGAGTCGCGAACTGATCGAACGCTCCTTCATACCATCCGATCTGGCTGACGCCTACGGCAGCCTGTGCGATCGCCTGATCGAACGTCTGCGTGCCTGTTACCAGCCTGCAAACACGATCCGCACGCACGGCGACCTGCATCCGGGCAATATCCTGGTGCGCGACGGCGCGCTCTGCCTCGTCGATCTCGACGATTGTCGCAGCGCACCGGCAATCCAGGACGTGTGGATGCTGTTATCCGGCGAGCGCGCGACGCAAACGGCACAACTGCTGGAAATCGTCGCCGGCTACGAGGAATTCCACGACTTCCCTGCCGCCGAACTGGCGCTGATCGAAGCGCTGCGCACATTGCGCCTGATGCACTACGCCGCCTGGCTTGCCGTGCGTTGGCACGATCCGGCGTTTCCGCGCCACTTCCCGTGGTTCAATACGTCGCGTTACTGGTCCGGGCATATCCTCGAACTGCGCGAGCAACTGGCCGCACTCGACGAAGAACCGCTGGCACTGCCGCGCTGGAACTGAGCAGAGTCAGGACTCAATCGAGCCACGTCGGCACGGGCAGCCGGCGCCGGCGCAGGAATGCGGGATTGAACAGCTTGCTCTGATAGCGCGTGCCGTAATCGCAGAGGATCGTGACCACGGTGTGTCCGGGGCCTAGCTCGCGCGCAAGGCGCACCGCACCGGCAATATTGATCGCCGATGAACCGCCCAGGCACAGGCCCTCGTGTGCCAGCAGATCAAAGACGTACGGCAGTGCTTCCTCGTCGGGAACCTGGCACGCGAAATCCGGCGTGAACCCTTCGAGGTTGCCGGTGATACGCGTCTGTCCGATGCCTTCGGTGATCGACTCGCCAGTCGCACGCAGATCGCCGTGCGTGTAGTAATTGCAGAGCGCCGCTCCTCCCGGATCGGCAAGTCCGATGCGCACCTGCGGTTTGCGCGTGCGCAGATATTCCGCAACCCCGGCCAGCGTGCCGCCGGTACCCACCGAACAGATGAAGCCATCGACGCTGCCACCGGTCTGCTCCCAGATCTCGCGCCCGGTGGTGTCGCGATGCACGTCGCGGTTGGCCGTGTTGTCAAACTGGTTTGCCCACAGCACTCCATTCGCTTCGCGCGCAGCCAGCTCTTCGGCCAGCCGCCCCGAAACCTTCACATAATGATTCGGATCGGAGGCTGGCACCGCGGGCACCAGCTTCAGCTCGGCGCCGCACAGCATCAGCATGTCGATCTTTTCGGGACTCTGGGTCTCCGGGATCACGATCGTGGTGCGGTAGCCCAGCGCGTTCGCGAGCAGGCTGAGGCCGATTCCGGTATTGCCCGCCGTGCCTTCGACGATGCGCCCGCCCGGGCGCAGCAACCCACGCCGCTCGGCGTCGCGCACGATGCCAAGCGCGGTGCGGTCCTTCACCGAGCCGCCCGGATTCATGAACTCTGCCTTGCCGATGATCTCGCACCCGGTGAGTTCCGAGGCACGACGCAGGCGCACCAACGGTGTGTTGCCTATCAGCTCTGCCAGACCACTGCGATACCCCATCGTCGTCTCCCCTCCCCGTGCGGCGCGCACTATAGCGTCTCCACCGTTGCACCGGCCACGGTACGCAGCCGTGCCAGATCGAGCGCCGTCGTCGCGAATACGCCGTGCTCGCAAATCAGCCTGCCGACCAGCCGCGCCGGTGTCACGTCGAACGCAAAATTGCGAGCCGGGCTGCCTGCCGGCACATGACGCAGCGTGCCGAGCACGCCGTCGCTGCCCATGCCCTCCAGCACCAGCACCTCGGAAGCGTCACGCTCCTCGATCACGATTTCACGCAGTCCGTCGTCAATGCTCCAGTCGATGGTCGAACCAGGCAGTGCCACGTAGAACGGAACGCCGTTGTCGGTTGCTGCAAGTGCCTTCTGGTAGGTGCCGATCTTGTTGCAGACGTCTCCTCTCGCGCTGGTGCGATCGCTTCCGACCAGACACACGTCGACCTCGCCGCGCTGCATCAGGTGTCCGGCGCAGTTGTCGACGATCACGGTGTGCGGAATTCCTGCCTGCGCGAGTTCCCACGCCGTGAGACGCGCGCCCTGGTTGCGCGGGCGCGTCTCGTCGACCCATACGTGCACCGCAATCCCGGCCGCCGCAGCGCGATACACCGGCGCCAACGCGGTTCCCCAGGCCCCCGTCGCGAGCCAGCCCGCGTTGCAGTGCGTCAGCACGTTCAGCCGCCCGCGCCTGCGTACGCGCTCGGTCGCCGCCAGGTTCGCGAGCAGCTCCGCACCGTGTGCACCGATGCGCTCGCAGCAGGCGTACTCGCTGCGCTGGAGTTCCAGCACCTCCTCTGCGGCAATCGCCGCACGCGCGGTCGGCGCCTCGTGCGCGAGCCGCGCCTGCATCCGTGCCAGCGCCCAGCCCAGATTGACTGCGGTCGGACGACTCGCGAGCAGCGCTCCGGCAGCACTCGCCAGCCCCGCGTCGCTGCTGTCTTCACGCGCGGCAAGCGCCATCCCGGCAGCGGCGACCAGACCGATCAGCGGCGCACCACGCACGCTCATCGCGCGGATCACCTGCACGCAATCGGCGACCGAGGCAGGGTGCAGCCAGCATTTCTCGAACGGCAGACGGGTCTGATCGAGCACCGACAGGTGCCCGCGTGCCGCGTCGAACCCAAAGGCTGGCGTGCGCTCCCACGCCGCAACGGACTGGTCCATGTGGACGTTTCTCCCCGCTCGACACGACCGGATGCGGCCGCGGCGCGCGAGTATAACGAGGTGCGATCGTGTTTCGAGCGAAGTGGTATTGGCATAGCGCCATATACACGGATATATTGCGTATCGTTCTCTCGCTCAAGGGCACGCGGAATGGGTTTCGGAAGGTTCAGGCGTCTGTGCGTGACGATCGTCGTCGCGACCTTCGCATCCGGTCTTGCTCACGGCGCTGAACTGATGGTTTCAGCCGCCAGCAGCCTCGACAATGCGTTCAGGGACATCGCCGCCCGCTACGAAGCCGAACACTCCGGAACCAGGGTGCTGCTGAACTTCGGCGCATCCGGGGCACTGCTGCAACAGATCGACAAGGGCGCGCCGGTGGATGTGTTCGCGTCGGCAGATCAGGCAACTATGGATTTGGCCGAGCAGCGCAAGCTGGTCGCAGGGCCGGACCGGCGTGTGTTCGCGCACAACACGCTGGTACTGATCGTTCCGCGCGGCGGCAGGCGTGCCATCGCGCAGATGGCGGATCTGCAACGTGCAGACCTGCGCAAGATCGCCATCGGCAATGCCGCCAGTGTTCCGGCGGGCCGTTATGCCAGGCGCGCACTCGAACTCGCGGGCCTGTGGCCGACGATCGACAGCAAGGCCATTCCTGCACAGAACGTGCGCCAGGTGCTCGATTACGTTGCCCGTGGCGAGGTCGACGCCGGTTTCGTCTACGCAACCGACGCCGCGATCATGCCGGACGCCGTCGAGGTGGTTTTCGAGGTGCCACTCGACACCCGTATCAGCTATCCGATCGCAGTCACGTCGGATAGCACCAACGCCGCAGAGGCGCGACGTTTCGTGGCCTATGTGATTTCGCCCGAGGCGCAGGCGATCCTGCGCGGTCACGGATTCCAGGGCCCATGAGCGCGTGTCGGTGAATCGATGGAGGCTGCATGGACTCCCCTCGCGCTGTCGCTGAAGGTTGCCGGATGGGCGACACTGATCGACCTGCTGCTTGGAGTCGCGGTGGGTTTCGTGCTCGCGCGCGCACGCTTTGCCGGCCGCGACCTGCTCGATTCGCTGCTGACACTGCCGATGGTGATGCCGCCAACGGTTCTGGGCTATTACCTGCTCGTGCTCGTCGGGCGGCGTGGCTGGCTCGGTGGCTGGCTGCACGAGCATCTGGGAATCGACCTCGTGTTCACGTGGCAGGGCGCAGTCATCGCGGCTGCAGTCGTGGCATTTCCGCTGGTGTTCAAGCCCGCGCGTGCCGCCTTCGAGGCGGTCGACGGGCAACTCGAGCAGGCTGCGCGGGTGCTCGGCGTTTCGGAGACGGCCGTCTTCTTCCGCGTCACGTTGCCGCTCGCATGGCGCGGCATTCTCGCGGGCGTGCTGCTGGCATTCGCCCGTGGGCTGGGTGAGTTTGGAGCAACGCTGATGGTCGCGGGCAGCATTCCCGGCCGAACGCAGACCCTGTCGATTGCCGTCTACGAGGCCGTCCAGGCGGGTGACGACGCCACCGCGAACGCACTCGTTGCGATCACATCGCTGGTCTGCGTGCTGGTGTTGCTCGGTGCCGGACGCCTGGCACCGGGACGCATCGCGAATCGCTAGGAGAGTTTCACATGCAGCTCGATATCGATATTCGCAAGACGATGCACTCCGGCAGCAGGACGTTCCGCCTGGATATCCGGCTGCGTTCGAACAGCCGCCGCCTCGTGATCGTCGGTCCGTCGGGTGCCGGCAAGACGCTGACACTGCAGGCGATTGCCGGACTGCTGCGCCCGGACACGGGGCATATCCGTCTCGACGACCGGGTGCTGTTCGACGCGACCAACCGGGTCGATCTGCCGCCACAGGCACGTGAAATAGCGTACGTGTTCCAGGACTATGCGTTGTTCCCGCACCTGACCGTGCGCCAGAACATCGCGTTTCCGCTGGCGCGTGGCTGGGCCAATCCTGCGCGCCGCCGCCACAGCGATGCAGTGGATTACTGGCTGTACGCCTTCGAGCTCGACAAACTGGCAGACCAGTTTCCGTCCGAACTTTCCGGGGGACAACGCCAGCGCACGGCGCTCGCACGGGCACTGGTGACGAAACCCCGCGCACTGCTGCTCGACGAGCCTTTCGCGGCACTCGACCCGGCGTTGCGCAACACGATGCGCCGCGAACTCGATCGCCTGCAGCAGCGCCTGCAGGTGCCGATGGTGCTGATCACCCACGACCCCGAAGACGCCGCGGTACTGGGAGAGCAGGTGCTG
>DAOLKH010000150.1:0-5280 GCA_035331685.1 Pseudomonadales bacterium | reverse complement strand
TCCAGCGTCCGATTTACGCCGGCAACGTGATCGCAACGGTACAGGCGCTGGATGCACGCAAGGTGATCACGGTGCGCACCACCGGTTTCGACGCAGCACCCGCCGAGGGCGGCAGCGCAAGCATAGAGCCGGTATCGATCGTGAAGGACTCCGGCCTTGCACGCTTTGTCGAGGAACGGGTTGCCAAGTCCGACCGTCCCGAACTGACTGCCGCGCGTATCGTCGTCTCCGGCGGCCGCGGCATGCAGAGTGGCGAGAACTTCAGGATGCTGGAGGCGGTGGCGGACAAGCTGAACGCTGCGGTGGGCGCTTCGCGTGCGGCGGTCGATGCGGGCTATGTGCCGAACGACTACCAGGTCGGGCAGACCGGCAAGATCGTCGCGCCGGACCTCTACATCGCGGTCGGCATCTCGGGCGCGATCCAGCACCTGGCGGGGATGAAGGATTCAAAGGTCATCGTCGCGATCAACAAGGATGAGGATGCGCCGATCTTCCAGGTCGCCGATTACGGTCTGGTTGCGGACCTGTTCCAGGCCGTTCCCGAGCTCGAGTCGCTGCTCTGAGCTGTTCCGATGCAGCAGGCGTCCGGCCAGCAACCGGACGCCTCGCGCTGTCCTGATTTCGTCACTCACTGCATGCAACGACGATCGGAGGCCTTTGCTGCAGCCTCTTCAGAGCCGGCTGCGGAAATCCTCGTAACCAAAACGGCGCACGATGCGCACTTCGTCGCTCCGTGAATTCCAGATCGCGATCGACGGCAGGTTGATGCCGTTGAACGTGGTCGTCTTCACCATCGTGTAGTACGCCATGTCCTCGAACACCAGGCGCTGGCCGATGGTGAGTGGCTCGGGAAAGCTGTAGTCACCGATCACGTCGCCGGCCAGGCACGTTTGCCCACCGAGGCGGTAGAGATGGGGAAACTCGTCTGCGCTGCCGCTGCCGGTGACCATCGTGCGATACGGCATTTCGATGACGTCGGGCATGTGGCATGTGGCCGAGGTATCGAGGATCGCCTGGTCGATGCCGTTCCAGCCGAGGTCGAGCACTTCGGCGACCAGCACCCCGCAGTGGTACGCGATCGCCTCACCGGGTTCCAGATAGACTTCGACGCCATGACGGGCACGGAAGTCCCGGATCAGGCGGATCAGTTCGTCGATCTGATAGCCCGGACGGGTGATATGGTGTCCGCCGCCGAAGTTGATCCACTGCATGCGCGGGATGAACTCGCCGAAGTTGCGCTCGACCGCAGTGATCGTGCGTGCCAGCGGTGGCAGGTCCTGTTCGCACAGGGTGTGGAAGTGCAACCCGCTGAGCAGATCCAGCCGCTCGGTACGAAACTGCGAGCGCGTGACGCCAAGACGCGAGCCCAGTGCACAGGGGTCGTACAGCGCGACCGCGCCTTCGGAATGCTCCGGGTTGATGCGCATTCCGTACTTGAGTTGTGGGCGCCGTGTGCGGGCTTCCTCGAGGATCGGTGCGAAGCGTTCGAGCTGCGCGCACGAGTTGAACACGACGTGGTCGGAAATTTCCAGCGTGGCGCGCAGCTCCTGCTCGGTGAAGGCGGCACAGAAGGTGTGTACTTCACCGCCGAACTCCTCGCGACCGAGGCGCGCCTCGTGCAGGCCGCTGGCACAGGTGCCCGGCAGGTAGCGGCGCACCAGTGGCGCCAGGCTGAACATCGAGAATGCCTTCAGCGCCAGCAGGATCTTCGCACCGCTTTCGCGCTGCACGTGCGCGAGCAGTTGCAGGTTCTCCTCGAGCGCCACCTCGTCGACGACGAAACACGGTGATGGAACGCGTCGTGGATCGAAGCGTCCGAAGTGACGCATGCCCTGCATCTCAGTCGAGGCGTCCGTCATGGCGCATGAGCTGCCACGGCAGGCCGTGCATGTTCAGCGCTTCCATGAACGGGTCGGGGTCGAACTGCTCCATGTTGTAAATGCCTGCACCACGCCATTTGCCGGTCAGCATCATCTTTGCGCCGATCATCGCAGGCACGCCGGTCGTGTATGAAATGGCCTGCGACTGCACTTCGCGGTAGCACGCTTCGTGATCGCAGATGTTGTAGACGAACACCGCCTTGGGCTGCCCGTCCTTCGTGCCGCGTGCAAGGCAGCCGATGCAGGTACGGCCTTTCGTCAGCGGACCCAGGCTCGACGGATCGGGCAGCAGTGCCTTGAGGAACTGCAGCGGGATGATCTCCTGGCCATTGTGAACGACCGGATCGATGCGTGTCATGCCGACGTTCTGCAACACCTGCAGATGGTTCAGGTAGTTGTCCGAGAACGTCATCCAGAAGCGGGCGCGACGTATTTCCGGAAAATGCTTCACGAGGGACTCGAGTTCCTCGTGGTACATGAGATAGATTTTCTTTGGGCCGATGCCGTCGGGGAAGTCGAATACGCGCGAGACGGCCAGCGGATCGGTTTCCTGCCAAGCGCCGCGCTCCCAGAAACGACCGCGAGCCGTCACCTCGCGGATATTGATTTCGGGATTGAAATTGGTGGCGAACGGCTGCCCGTGATCGCCGGCATTGCAGTCGATGATGTCGAGTTCGTCGATGACGTCGAACTCGTGCTTGTGCAGCCACGCGGTGAACACGTTGGTGACGCCGGGATCGAAACCGCTGCCGAGCAGGCCCATGATGCCGCGCGCCGCGAAACGCTCGTGATACGCCCATTGCCAGCTGTATTCGAACTTCGCCTCGTCGGGTGGTTCGTAGTTCGCGGTATCGAGATAGTCGACGCCGGTTTCCAGACAGGCGTCCATGATCGGCAGGTCCTGGTAGGGGAGTGCGACGTTGATGACCAGCTCGGGACTTTCGCGACGGATCAGTGCTGCCATCGCAGCCACGTCGTTCGCGTCCACCTGTGCGGTTGCGATCGGGCGCGCAATCTGTGCCGCGATGCGCCGGCACTTCTCCTCGTTGCGGCTGGCCAGGACGATCTCCGAGAAGACTTCCGGCACCTGTGCGCACTTGTGAGCCACGACCTGGCCGACGCCGCCCGCGCCGACGATGATGACCTTCGCCATCGGATACGCTCCTTGTCAGTCTTCGAAGTAGGTATAGCCGCGCAGGCTGGCGCTGAACAGTTCCAGTACGTTCTGGCGCTCGACCGGTGCAATACGTCCGCTGCGCACGGCGCGCTCCGCGGTGCGCCTGAACTGCTCCAGCAGTTGCTGCGGCTGGTATTCGACGTAGCTCAGTACGTCGGCGATGCTGTCGCCACCCATCTCGCGCACGAAGTCGAAGCTGCCGTCGCCGTTGATGCGCACGCTGACCACGTGCGTGTCACCCATCAGATTGTGCAGATCGCCCAGTGTCTCCTGGTAGGCACCGACGAGGAACACACCGAAATAGTACGGTTCTCCTTCGCGCAACGGATGTACCGGCAACGTCTTCTGCAAGCCGCGGGGGTTGATGAAGCGATCGATCTTGCCGTCCGAATCACAGGTGATGTCGGCGATGATCGCCTGGCGCGTCGGCTTCTCGCGGTGGCGGTGCACCGGCATCAGCGGGAACACCTGTTCGATCGCCCACACGTCGGGCAGTGACTGGAATACCGAGAAGTTGCCGTAGTAGATGTCCGACAGCGAATCCTCGAGTCCTTCCAGGCCGGGCGGCAGACGCTTCGCGCCCTGTGACTCGCGTACGATCGCGCGCACGATTTCGAGGAACAGGCGCTCCGAGAGCGATAGCGAACGTAGGCGGATCTGCCCGCGCTTGAACAGCTCGCGAATCTCGTCACGATAGTAGACCGCGTCGTTGTAGCACTCCTGCAGGTTCTTCACGCTGACGTTGGCAAACACCTCGGCGAGGTTGCGGATCAGGTCGTGCTCCGCCGGATCGATATGCTCCGGAACGCTGCCGGATTCGAAACGTGTGACGTCGAGGATGTTGAACAGCAGCACCGAAGAATAGGCGACGGTGGCACGACCCGACTCGGTCACGATCACCGGATGCGCGATGCCTTCCGGGTCCAGCGTCGTCATGATCGTCTCGACGATGTCCGTGCAGTATTCGTCGAGCGAGTAGTTCTTGCTGTATTCGAAATTGGTCTGGGTGCCGTCGTAGTCGACCGCCAGTCCTCCGCCCAGATCCAGGTAGCCGAGTGTGGCGCCTTCCTTGACCAGATCCACGTAGTAGCGGCACGCCTCGAGCACGCCGCTGCGTATGTCGCGGATGTTCGGGATCTGCGAACCGAGGTGGTAGTGCAGCAGTTGCAGGCAGTCGAGCATTTCGTGCTCGCGCAGTGCATCGATCACCTCGACGATCTGCGAGGTCGTGAGTCCGAACAGGCTGCGATCGCCGCTGCTCTCGTTCCAGTAGCCGCCGACCCTGGATGCGAGCTTCACGCGCAGGCCGAGGATCGGGCGCACGCCGATCCGGCGTGAACAGGCGAGGATCACCGGCAGCTCGGTCGGCGTTTCGATCACGAAGGTGCAGCGGTAGCCGAGCTTCAGCGATTGCAGGCCGAGTGTGATGAACTCTTCGTCCTTGTAGCCGTTGCAGACGATGTGACTGCTGTCAGGATCCAGACTGGCGAGCGCGATCAGCAGTTCCGCCTTGCTGCCGGCCTCGAGACCGTGCCCGTAGCTGGCACCGAAGCGGGCGATCTCCTCGATCACCTGGCACTGCTGGTTGACCTTGATCGGGAACACGCCGCGATAGCAACCCTGGTACCCGAGGTTGGAGATCGCACGGGCGAAGGTTTCGTTGATCAACGTGAGCTGGGAGTCGAGCAGGTTCTCGATGCGCAGCAGCACCGGCATCTGCAGCCCGCGCTGCTGCATGCCGGCGATGATGTCGGGAATGCTGACGCTCACACGTCGGCCGTCGCTGGTGACGTTCACCGTGACGGCACCGTCGTCGGCGAGGTCGAAATACCCCGCGCCCCAGTTCCTGATGCCGTAGAGCTCGGCCGCATCGGCCGGTGCCCAGTTCGCGTTGCCGTTCGCTTTCAATTTCTGCCTGGTCCTCCGGAGGGGTGGTCCATGGGGTGGGCGCGGATATTGCGATCGCAGGTGGCAAATATCAAGCCTGGCAGTCGCGAAAATTTCGCGATGCCGAGTCCGTCAGTCGCGGCGCAGCCGGTCGGAAATCGCGATCGGGTTGGGGCAGTTCAGAACGACGATATAGGACGAGACGAGGAAGGTCACGATGGCCGCCGCCTGGATCAGATGTGACGCTTCCTTGCCGATCATCCCGAAGCCGGCTGCCATGTAGGCGATCAGCAGCGAGAACTCGCTGTTCTGCCCGAGCCGCAGGCCGACGTCCCA